>JBDSOM010000057.1:0-9664 GCA_039914785.1 Novosphingobium sp. | reverse complement strand
TCGATACAACCGCACGCTGGAGTGTCGCGCCCGATTTGCTAGGGTGCCGCATTCGAACAAGGGGACCCGACATGAAGGCTTGGCACATCGCATTGGGCGCAGCGGTAACGATTACAGCGCCAGTCGTCGCAGGCGCTCAGATCAGGGCCAGCAACTTCACGCAAATCGTGGGAAATAGCGCCAGGCCGCCCGCCGACGTCGCGCGCGACGAAGATCGCAAGCCGGCCGAACTGCTCGCCTTTGCCGAAGTACGGCCTGGCGCCAAGGTCGCCGAGATCGCCCCGGGCGGCGGCTACTTCACTCGCCTGCTGAGCCTCGCCGCCGGTACCCGCGGCAAGATCTATGCCGTCTCGTCGCGCCCGCTGCCCTGGCTTGCGGCCTGGACGGGAGCCCACCCTAATGTCGTGCTCCAGTCGGGTCCGATCACCGATCCGCTGGCGCCCGAACGCGTCGACCTGGTCTGGACCACGCAGAACTATCACGATTTCAAGAACCAGTCCGCCGACGCTACCGGCAAGGATGGCGCGGCGCGGTACAACGCCGCCGCCTTCGCCGCGTTGAAACCGGGCGGGATCTACCTTGTCGGCGACCACGAGGGCGCGGCGGGAACCGGCACGACCCAGACCTCCACGCTCCATCGCATCGAATCCGCCGCGGTGATCCGCGAGGTCGAGGCGGCGGGCTTCAAGCTCGAGGCGCGCAGCGAGGCGCTGAAGCATCCGGCGGACGATCACACCGGCAAGGTTTTCGATAGCGGCATTCGCGGGAAGACCGATCAGTTCCTCCTGCGTTTCCGCAAGCCCAGGACCGCGCGCTAACGCGGCCCCCGAAGAGCGACAATTTGTTAACCACGCCCCCGTATCCTGCCTACAGGTCGGATCCGGGGGACCAATGGCAACGCAATTCGCGCGAGATTTGGTCGCAAGAGATTTGGGCCCGGCCCCGGCCACCGTTCGCGCGGCCGGCAAGCGCTATCTGATCGGCCCGATCGCCGATTTCTGGTGCTTCGGCGGCTCCGCGCTGATCATCCTGCCGCTGCTTTTGTTGCTGCCCGCGGCGCAATTCGAAGCGAGCCTCGGCAGCGCGATGATGCTGGTGGCGTACGCCATCAACTATCCGCACTTCGCCCATTCCTACCAGATTTTCTATCGCGGGTTCCGCGCCAAGGGGTTCACTCCTGCGCTTAGTCCCGCGATGCGCTTCCGCTACGTTTTTGCCGGAGTGGCCGCGCCCGCCCTGCTCGCGCTGTTCTTCGCCATTTGCCTGGTGCGCGGCGACGTCAGGCTGCTGGGCTACGGCGCCAATGCCATGATGCTGTTCGTCGGGTGGCACTACGTGAAGCAGGGTTACGGACTGCTGATGGTCGATTGCACGCTGAAGCGGCAGTTCTTCGCACCGCAGGAAAAACGGATCCTGCTGCTCAACAGCTATGCGGTGTGGATCGCATCGTGGGTCTTCATCAACCACGCCCTGTCCAACCAGAGCCTGTGGAACATCGGCTACTACATGTTCGCTCTGCCGGGCTGGCTCCTCGCGGGCACGATCGCCGTGGCGGCCGGCACGACCGGCGCGGCGGCGTGGATGCTGTGGTCGCGCTGGCGCTTCGCCCGCGCCGTGCCCGCGAACGGCCTGCCCGTGAATGGACTTATCGCCTACTTCGCCAGCCTCTATTTGTGGCAGGCCTTCGTCACCCTGAACCCGTTGTGGATCCTGGTTTCACCGGCGTTGCACTCGCTCCAGTATCTGGCGGTCGTCTGGCGCTATCAGACCAACTTCGAACGCGCCCGGCAGGATCCGCAGACCGGAACCTTCGGCAAGGTCGTTCGGTTCAGCCTCGTCGGCGCGGCGCTCGGCTTTTGCGGTTTCTGGCTGCTCCCGATCCTGGGCGACACCCTCGTTCCCTACGACAAGGCGCTGTTCGGCGGAACCGCGCTCATGTTCATCGCTTGGGTGTTCATCAACGTGCACCACTACTTCATCGACAACGTGATGTGGCGACGTGAAAATCCGGACGCCAAGGCCTACTTGTTCAGCTAATCCCGGCGCCAGCGCGCAAAGATCGCGGTCGGGAGGAGACGGCCCAAATCGTCCTCGCGAACCGCCAGGTCACCGTGCTCGATCGTACCCGGCAGATCGGCGAAGACCTCGTCCAGCAAGCCGGCGATCGCCAGCGACGACATGCGCACCGCATAAACCGTCAGGAACAGGAACCGGCTGCCCTCGTCGAGCAGCTTGCGACAGTCGGCGATCAGCGCCGGCAGGTGATCCTCGAGCCTCCAGACCTCGCCCTCAGGGCCACGCCCGAACTTCGGCGGGTCGAGGATAATCCCGTCGTACCGCTTGCCCCGGCGCACCTCGCGCGCGGCGAATTTGCCGGCATCGTCCACGATCCAGCGAACCGGGCGGTCGGCCATGCCCGAAAGCTCCGCGTTGACGCGGGCCTGGGCGACGGACTTCTTCGAGGCGTCGACGTGAGTGACCGGGCCATGGGCGGACAACGCCAGCGTGCCGACGCCCGTGTAGCCGAACAAGTTGAGGGTGGACGCGTCGGTTTTATCCGCGAGCCGTTCGCTCATCCATTCCCACACCGGGGCCATATCCGGGAAGAAGCCGAGATGCCGAAACGGCGTGCACTGCGCGGTGAAGCGGATGTCGCCCCACGCGCTGGGCCAGCGCAGCGGCCAGCCTTCTTGCGGCACCGGGTTGGCGAACTGCCAGCGCCCGCCGCCATCTTCGTCCGACGCGGGGACGAATTCGCCGTCAGACGCCCAGCGTTCAAGCTTGGGCATCCACAGCGCCTGCGGCTCGGGCCGAATGAAGCGGTGCGGGCCGTAACGCTCGAGCTTGCGCCCGTCGCCGCTGTCGATCAGCCCATAGTCTGCCCAGCCCTCGCCCGCGAGGATCAGCGGGATCGGCGAAAGCTCTGCCATCAGCCCTTCGGCACGGCATGGGCCGCGACATAGTCGGCGATCGCCGCGTAGTCGCCGGGCAGATCGGTGCAGCGCTCGGTGCGCTCGAACAAGTCGCCGACGCGCGAGGGCAGCGTCGGGCGCTGGCCCGTGGCGCGCTCGACCGCATCGGGGAACTTGGCCGGATGCGCGGTCGCCAGGGTCACGACCGGGACGTCCGCGGGGAGCCCGGAGGCGCGCGCGGCGTGGAGCCCGATCGCGGTATGGGGATCGAGCAGCTCGCCGCTCGCTTCCCAGGCCCAGCGGATCGCGCCGCTCATGTCGTCCGGGTCGGCGCGGCAGCTGGTGAACAGCGCGGCCGCCCCCTCTCGCTGCGCGTTGGTGAGCTGCATCGCCTTCGACGCCTCGAAGCCCGCCATCTGCGCGGCGAGCGCCTGGCCGTCACGCCCGCCGAGGTCGAACAGCAGGCGCTCGAAATTCGACGACACCTGGATATCCATCGAAGGGGCTGCGGTCGGAGTGACGGTGCCTTGCGAATAGTCGCCATTGGTCAGGGCGCGGTGCAGGATATCGTTGACGTTGGTCGCGACGATCAGCCGAGCGACCGGTAGCCCCATCTTGGCGGCGACATAGCCCGCGAAGACATCGCCGAAGTTGCCAGTCGGCACAGAGAAGGCGACGGAACGATGCGGGGCGCCGAGCTGGAGGCCAGCGGCGAAGTAATACACCACTTGCGCCATCAGCCGTGCCCAGTTGATCGAATTGACCGCCCCGATGCTGAAGCGGCTGGTCATGCCGGCATCGTTGAACATCCGCTTCACCATCGCCTGGGCATCGTCGAACGTGGCGTTCTCGAGGGCGATGTTGTGGACGTTGGGCGCCAGCACCGTGGTCATCTGGCGGCGCTGGACGTCCGAGACCCGGCCTTTGGGGTGCAGCATGAAAATATCGACCTTGGCGCGGCCAGCGACCGCATCGATCGCCGCCGAGCCGGTATCGCCCGACGTCGCGCCGACGATCGTCAGGTTCTGGTCGCTGCCATCCTTGCTGGGGCGGGCGAGGAATTCCTCGAACAGCAGGCCGAGCAGTTGCAGCGCAACGTCCTTGAACGCCAGCGTCGGGCCGTGGAACAGTTCCAGCAGCCATTGCTGCTCGTCGAGCTGCTTGAGCGGCGTCACTGCGGTATGGGCGAAGCGGCCATAGGCGGCCTCGCACAGCTCGCGCAGGCGCTCTTCGCTCAGGCTGCCGGCGACGAACGGCGCCATGATCCGGGCGGCCAGCGCGGCGTAAGGCAGCCCGGCCATCGCGGCGATCTCGTCTTTCGAGAACGAGGGCCACTCACGCGGGACGTAAAGCCCGCCGTCCGAGGCGAGGCCGGCCAGCGTGGCGCCGGCGAAATCGAGCGATGGGGCGGAGCCGCGGGTGCTGATGTAGTCCATGCGGGCGCGGTTAGCGGGGCGGTCCGGGATCGGCAAGGCGCTTCCTGACCGCCAGCGCGTAGATCACCAGCGCAACCCCGGCGAAAAGGAACCACTGCACCGCGTAAGACCAGTGATTGTTGGGCAGGTTCGCAGGATCGGGCAGCGCGTTTTCGGCAAGGCCTGCCTGCGCCGGCACGGCGACCAGCCGGGGCCCTGGCGCGATAACGCCGCTCACCGGGCCGCCAGCCCATGCCGCCGTAGGGGGCTGCAACGACCAGCCCAGCACGACTTTGGCGTCGCCGCCGCCAGCCAGGGCGCAGTTGGCGACCTGGGCCCAGCCCGACTCGCCCTTGGCGTTTTGCCCCGCCATCCCGGTCATGCTGATGACGCGGGCGCATTCGATCCGGGTGCGCCGATAGAGCACGCCGTCGACCGCCTGCGCCCGAGGCGGCCAGCGCGCTTCGGAACGCATCGTGAGCGCGGCCTGCGCGCGGGCGATCAACGCCTCCTTCTCGTGCATCCGGTCGATCTGCCAGAAGCCGAGGCGGATCATCACCGCGACCGCCGCAAGGACAATCAGCGTCGGGATTATGGGGAGCCGGCGCAGCGTCATTCGTCGTTCACCCGGTGCTCGCCGGCGCCGCGCTGGACCTCCGCAGCGAGCAGCGCGGCCTTGCCGGCTCTGAGCCCCCAGATCACCGCTCCGGCGGTGAGCGGCACCCACAGCACGACATGGACCCAGAACGGCGGATGCCAGGTGAGCTCCAGCCACATCGCCAGCCCGGTGATCACCGCGCCGACGATCAGGGTGAGGAACGCGGCCGGGCCATCGCCGACATTGTAGGCGCGGAATTCGAGCCCGCACGCCGGGCACTTTTCCGCGAACTGCGCGATCGATCCCGCGAACAGGCCGCGCGATCCGCAGCGCGGGCACAAACCGAAAAGGGCAGCCGAAGCGATGCTCGGCTGCCCCTTGGTGTTTTGTTGGCCCAAATCTTTCTTGGCGCCGTCAGTCATCAGTGCGTCGGGTAGCCCCAGCCGCCCCAGACGTAGATCGCCACGAACAGGAACAACCAGACGACGTCGACGAAGTGCCAATACCACGCCGCAGCCTCGAAGCCGAAGTGCTGGCGCGGGGTGAAATCGCCGTTGTAGGTGCGCTTCAGGCAGATGATCAGCATGATCGTGCCGATGATCACGTGGAAGCCGTGGAAGCCGGTCGCCATGTAGAACGCCGAACCGTAAGTGTTCTTGCCGAACGCAAACGGCGCGTGGACGTACTCGAACACCTGGATCGCGGAGAACAGCAGGCCGAGCAGGATCGTGGCCCACAGGCCCTTCTTGAGGCCGTCACGATCGCCGTGGATCAGGCTGTGGTGCGCCCAGGTCACCGTGGTGCCCGAGCACAGCAGGATCAGCGTGTTGAGCAGCGGCAGATCGAACGGATCCATCACCGCCTCGATCGCCTTGGGCGGCCATTGCCCACCGACCGCTTCGGCGATCTGCGAGGGGAACAGCGAGAAGTCGAAGAACGCCCAGAACCAGCCGACGAAGAACATCACTTCCGAAGCGATGAACAGGATCATACCATAACGCTGGTGCAGCTGCACCACCGGGGTGTGATCGCCCGCATGGGCTTCGTGCACGATCTTGGTGAACCACTGCCACAAGCTGGCGATGATCAGCGCAAGGCCGATGGCCGGGACGATCTTGCCCCCGGCCATGTCGTGCATGAACAGCACCATGCCGGTCGTGAAGGTAAACGCGCCGATCGTCGTCAGCAGCGGCACCAGATCGGGCGGCAGGATGTGATAATCGTGGTTCTTGGTTCCGGCCATGATCGCTGAGATCCCTGTTTGCGATTGGTGCGAGCGGTCAACCCGCCGACGGATTATGCAGCGCCCTTAACCGCCTGTCCCGGCTTGGTCTAGTGGCTTCGCCGTTGGATTGGCGACAGCGTTGGCCACATGGTGAAAAGTGTAGCTCAAGGTGATCTGCTCGATGTCCTTGGCGTCGGGATCATCCTTGATCTTCGGGTCGACGTAGAAGACCACCGGCATCCGCACTTCCTGGTGCGGCTGCAGGGTCTGCTCGGTGAAGCAGAAGCACTGGACCTTGTTGAAGTACTTGCCCGCTGCCTCAGGCTCGACGTTGAAGGTCGCGCGGCCGGTGATCGGATGATCCGAGGTGTTGCGGGCGAGATAGATCGCCATTTTGCGGCCGCCCAGCGTGATTTCCTGGGTGAGCTGCTCGGGCTTGAACTGCCAGGGCATGCCCCGTTCGACATTGGCGTCGAAGCGGATGGACATCGCGTCCCCGGTCGCCTTGAATTCGGCCGCCTGGGCTTCGCTGACGCGCTGGGTGGTGCCGTCGAACCCGGTCGCCTGGCAGAACAGCCGGTAAAGCGGCACCGACGCGAACCCGAGGCCCAGCATAACCGCCGCGCCACTGGCGGCAATCAGGGCGACCCGGCGATTAAGCTTGCTGGGATCGTCGACCATGTCAGTTCATCTTCGCGATCGAGATCGCGTAAACGAGGATGACGAACGCACCGAGGAGCACGCCGAGCACGATGTTGCGGCCACGGATGATGCGCTTGCGTTCGGAGTTCGAGTCGAGCGGTTCGGTCATGAGTTCAGCCCTGCCCCAGCAGCCAGCGATCCGCAACCAAAGCCGCGAACAGCGCGAAAAGATAGAGGATCGAAAAATAGAACAGCTGGCGCTCCGGCTTCATCGCATCGTCGGGTCCGGTGCGACGGCGCAGGCCGACCCGAGCCGAGTATCCGACGAAGACCAGCGACAGCGCCAGCGCCGACCAGCCATAGATCGCGCCCGTCCCGCCCAAGGGCCGCGCGATCAGGCATGGTGCCAGCGTGAGCGGCAGCAGCAGCACGGCATAGATCAGGATCTGCCGGCGGGTCGAAGCCTCGCCCGCGACGACCGGCATCATCGGAATCCCGACTTTCGCGTAGTCGGTCTGCACGAACAGCGCGAGCGCCCAGAAGTGCGGCGGGGTCCACATGAAGATGATCGCGAACAGCAGCACGGGCATCACCGTGATGTCGCCGGTGACCGCGACCCAGCCGATCAACGGGGGGAATGCCCCTGCCCCGCCGCCGATGACGATGTTCTGCGGGGTGCGCGGCTTGAGCCAGATCGTATAGACCACGGCGTAGTAAACGACCGACACGGCGAGGATCGCGGCCGGGAGCCAGCCGATCGCGAGCCCCATCAGCAGCACCGCGCCGGCGGACAGGCCGACGCCGAAATCGCGGGCCGAAGTGCGCTCCATCCTGCCTGCCGGCAACGGCCGCCCGGCGGTCCGCTTCATCCCGGCGTCGATGTCGGCTTCCCACCACTGGTTGAGCGCCGCAGCGCCGCCCGCGGCGACCGCGATGCACAAGATCGCGGTAAAGCCCAGGACCGGGTTGATGTACCCCGGCGCGGCGAGCAAGCCGCACAACCCGGTGAACACCACCAGGCTCATGACCCGAGGCTTCGTCAACGCGAAGAAATCGCGCCACTCGGCGGGAAGCGGAGGAGAGGTGGCAGCCGTCATAATGCGCGGCCTATAGGTTGAGCTGCAGGTCAATGAAAGCATCATCCTCGCCCCGCCGGGGAGAGGCTACGGAGCTCTGGGAGCTGGCCGCCTCACCGCAGCGCAGAGAGGGTCCGTCCAGACGCCGCCCCCTCACCAGCTTCGCCAGGCCCGTGACGGAGCCATGCTGCGCTGCTGGCGCCCGGCGGGAAGCGAGGCTGGTGCGCTACTTCAGCGGTGCGCTCAGCGCGTAACCGATCGCCAGCACCGCGATGCCGCCGAACAACGTCACGAACGTCGCCAGCAGCCCGATGCCGCGCAGCCAGGCGACGCCGATCAGCGTGCCGGCCGCATGCGCGAGCCGAGCCATGAGCAGGACCACGGCGAGCGCGATCGCCGCGTGAAGGTTCTTCGTCGACGCCTCGACCAGCGCGATCAGCAGCAAGGCCAGCGGTACGTATTCGCTGAAGTTGCCTTGCGCGCGGATCCGCCGGGTCAGCGTGACGTCTTCGCCCGGATCGCCGATCTCGACGCCCAGGCGCGCGCGCCTCAGGCTGACCAGCACGCTCAGCGCGATGAGCATGGCGGCGGCGACGCCCACGGCCAGGGTGGTTATCGGCAAGATCATCGTCGGGCTCCCAAATGCGACTGGTCGATACGAAAAACCCCGGGCTCGCGCCCGGGGTCCTCGTTATTCAAGCGTGTTCGAACGATCAATGATGCGCCCCGCTCAATGATGAGCCTTGTCGTCGATCACCGGCAGCGTCTCGAACTGGTGGAACGGCGGCGGGCTGGACAGCGTCCATTCCAGCGTCGTGGCGCCCTCGCCCCAGTAGTTGCCTTCCGCCTTCTTGCCGAAGAACAGCGAGTAGATGATGTTGACGAAGAAGACCAACATCGACGCGGCCATGATCTTGTAGCCCAGCGTCGAGACCCAGTTCCAATGCGCATAGGCCTCGGCATAGTCCGGATAACGGCGCGGCATGCCCTGGAGACCCAGGAAGTGCTGCGGGAAGAAGATCAGGTTCACGCCGACGAAGAAGACCCAGAAGTGGACGTGCGACAGGAACTCGGAGTGCCAGCGACCGCTCATCTTGGGGAACCAGTAGTAGAACCCGCAGAACAGCGCCGTGACCGCGCCCAGCGACAGCACGTAGTGGAAGTGCGCGACGACGTAGTACGTGTCGTGCAGCACGTCGTCGACGCCGCCGTTGGCCAGGACCACGCCGGTGACGCCGCCCACGGTGAACAGGAAGATGAAGCCCATCGCCCAGACCAGCGGCGACTTGAACTCCAGGCTGCCGCCCCACATCGTGGCGATCCACGAGAAGATCTTCACGCCGGTCGGCACGGCGATGACCATCGTCGCGGCGGTGAAGTACATCTTCGTGTCGACCGAAAGCCCGGTGGTGTACATGTGGTGGGCCCACACGATGAACCCGACGACACCGATCGCAACCATTGCGTAAGCCATGCCAAGATAGCCAAACACCGGCTTCTTGGAGAAGGTCGAGATCACCTGGCTGACCATGCCAAATCCCGGCAGGATCATGATGTAGACTTCGGGGTGACCGAAGAACCAGAACAGGTGCTGGTAAAGCACCGGATCGCCGCCGCCAGCCTGGTCGAAGAAGGTCGTGCCGAAGTTACGATCGGTCAGCAGCATGGTGATCGCCGCGGCGAGCACCGGCAGTGCCAGCAACAGCAGGAAGGCAGTGATCAGCATGGACCACACGAACAGCGGCATCTTGTGCAGGGTCATGCCCGGCGCGCGCATGTTGAAGATCGTGGTGATG
>JBDSOM010000151.1:0-5193 GCA_039914785.1 Novosphingobium sp. | reverse complement strand
TTTCTTCCATGGCCTCCAGGCGTTGACGCACGACCTGGTCGGGGCTCGCCTCGAGCAGGATGTGGCTACCACCGGCCAGATCGAGGCCGAGGTTGATGACCGGGCGCGGCAGCATCGAAGGCCACGGGGCGCCGGCGATCGAGAACAGCGACGGGAGCGCCGCGATACAGCAGGCGGCGGCCAGGAACCAGTACCACACCTGTTTCCAGCGGGGAAAATCGAGCATCGTCTAGCAGCCCTGCCTTACCGGAAGATCAGTCATTCGCCGGCGTCGATCCCGTCGGCGGGACCACGTCGGAGATCGTCGACTTGAGCGCCTTGACCTTGATGTTGGGCGCCAGCTCGAGCTCGGCGTAATGCTCGTCGACTTTGACTACCTTGCCGAGCAAGCCGCCGCCCGTAAGCACCTGATCGCCCTTCTTGATCCCCTCGATCTTGGCCTTCTGCGCCTTTTGCTGGCGCATTTGCGGGCGCAGGATCAGGAACCAGAAAATCACGCCGACCGCGATGAACGGCAGGAACTGCAGCCATGCCGGCGGCGCTGCAGGCGTGCCCGCCGCAGCGGCGGAAAGGAGTGCGAGGGTGGTGATGCTCATCCGTGGGGTTCTCTTGTGAGAGGGCGTACCGAACCGGCGAAACGCGGGGCTCCGCCGAAAGGCGCGCGACTAGCAGCTATGAATTGCGATGGCAACGAAGCCCCTGCCCCAAAGTCCCTCTCGCAGCCCCTGTCCGAGCCCCTCGCCTTCGGGCAGATCTGGCCGGCGTATTTAGGCGGCGTCATGCACCACTGCGCTTGCGTTCGCCGACCGCGCTGTTATAGGCCCCGGCGTTCCGGTCGGGACGTAGCGCAGCCTGGTAGCGCATCACACTGGGGGTGTGGGGGTCGGAGGTTCGAATCCTCTCGTCCCGACCAAACTTTTCCCTCCCCATCGATACTCTTCGCGTATTTCCGCTGCGGCGGCGCCGGCAGGCTGGTTCAACCGGCTGGCGCGGCCCGAAACGCGCGCTTGGGAATATGCGTGACCCGGCAGGCCAGCGGCTGGCGCGGCCCGAAACGCGCGCTTGGGAATATGCGTGACCCGGCAGGCCAGATCGGCCTCGCCCGAGGCGACGATGAAGTGCTCACCCGCATCGACGATGCCGGTGGTGAACACCACGTCGCGCACGTACATCATGTCTTCGAGCGGCTGGGTAAGCACCGGATTGGCCTCCAGCAGCGGCACCTCGGCGCTCGCCAGCACGATGGCTGGATCTTCGGGATCGAGCAGCGACCAGTACGTGCGGTAGATCCCGACGATCTCCTGGGGCTCGACCCCGTGCCAGAGCGTCAGCCACCCGCGCTTGCCGCCCACCTCGGTCATGATCGGCGGCGTACCTCCGCCCATCCGCGCGGTGGCGACCGTGCCGGCGTGGGGGCGGATGCCCGGCTCGAGGTGCGGCTGCCAGTGCCGGCAATCGGGTGAGGACGCGAGGTTGATCGCGGGGCCGGCGCGCCATTCGCTGCCCGGGGGGTAGGCGAAATACAGGTCGCCGAGCGGCCGGGTCTGCGCCCAGAACTTGCCGCCGATCAGCCCCTCGAAGATCAGCATGTCCTTGTTCTGGTGATCGAGCACGATGCCCTCGAAACGCCAGTCGAGCGCGTCGTCCGAGCTGTAGAGCGTGGTCGAATGGCGCTCGGGACTGACCGAGCAGGTGGTCATCCAGTAGCGCCCCTCGACCCGGCTGATCCGCGGATCCTCGATCCCATAGCACTGCCAGCTCCCCGCCGGAGCGACCACGCGGTCGTAATGGATCGCGACGACGTCCAAGGCATCGGGCGAGACTTCCACGGGCAGCAGCCACGACAGCGACGTTAGCGCCACGACTTTCCAGTCGCCGCCGTGGAGCTTGAACGCCCGCGGATCGGCGGTGTCGACCAGGTCCAGCGGCCACGCATCGAGAACGTACCGGCCCTGCCCGCCGTCGGCCTCCCACCGGATCGCGTGGACCTTGCCATCGAAGATCGGGGTCCGCAGCGCCTCGGCGACCCGCACGAGCAGCAGCACGTTGCCATTGGGCAAGACCGTCATCGCCGGGTTGAACGCGCCCAGCACATAGGTTTCGGCGGCGAACTGCCCGGCCAATGGCGAGCGCGACAGATCGATCATGTCGGGGGTTACGACGAGCCGGTCGATGGGAAAATCAGTCATCCCGCCGGCATGACGCCAGGAACGCGAGCGAGCAACTCTCAGGCGAGAAAATCCCAGAAAAGCCTGTCCTACACGAACCGATATGGTTATATGATTCGGCTTCCGCACGATTTGGAGGCTGCGCCATGCCCTTGCTCGATACCATCATCGGCCCGATTACCTCGATCATCGACAAGATCATTCCCGACAAGGATGCCCGCGACAAGGCCAAGCTGGAACTGATCCGCTTGCAGGGGTCGCAGGACCTCGCGGAAATCCAGGCCCAATTGTCGGCCATCGTCGCCGAGGCGACCTCGCAAGATCCCTGGACCAGTCGCGCGCGGCCAAGCTTTCTCTACGTGATGTACGCGCTGATCCTGTGGGCGCTGCCGATGGGCGTGCTCGCCGCGTTCAAGCCCGGGGTGGCGACCGCGATCGGTTCGGGCATGAACGCCTACCTCGGCGGATTGCCGGATTCGCTCTACGCGCTCTTCGGCACGGGCTACCTCGGCTACACCGCGGCGCGGCAATGGGGAAAGGTTTCGGGCAGCGACAAATAGGGTGAAGGCTTGCCTGCCGCCCGCCAGCGGGTAAGGAAAGCGCATCTGGACGACCGGAAGGGCGCGGGGACAATGGCAAGCAATCTGATCTATGTCCTCAACGGACCGAACCTCAATCTGCTGGGAATACGCGAGCCCGAGATTTACGGCAGCGATACGCTCGACGACATCGCCGGAATGCTCGAGGATCGCGCGCAGGCGCTGGGCCTGACCATCGACCTGCGCCAGTCCAACCACGAAGGCCATTTGCTCGACTGGCTGCACGAAGCGCAGGCCGAAGGCGCAAAGGCGGTGCTCCTCAACGCCGGCGCGCTGACCCACACCAGCCTGGCGCTCTACGACGCGATCCGGTCGATCAAGACCCCGGTGATCGAAGTGCATATCTCCAATCCCCACGCCCGTGAGGAATACCGCCGCCACAGCTATGTCGGGATGGCGGCCAAGGCCTCGGTCGCCGGGTTCGGCGCACGCAGCTACCTCGTCGCGCTGGAAGGTGCGGCCGCACTCTGACCGCTCCACCAGCCGGCGATCGCACCAAGGCTGGGTTCGATAACTTCGTAATACGGCGCGGCGAAAGCGTCCCACTGCGCTTGCCGGTTCGGCGACACCGCCGTCACGACCGGCACGTCTGATTCCAGCGCCGTGGCGAACGCCGCCAGCAGTCCCGAGCCGTTGTCCGCCTCGAGCTTGCCGAACTTGCTGAGCAGGACCAGGTCGCAGCCCGCGGCGATATCGTGGCAGACCGCAGCGCACGCTTGCGCCACCCCGCCCGGATCGACCGCGCACGCAGTGGAGCCGGCGCCGAGGTCCTGGAACAGCGCGAAGCGGCGCCCGTCGGCGATGTTGTGCAATTCGGCGCGCCCGCCATCACCCGCAAGCTCGATCACGCCGACAATCCGCGGCGGTCGCCACGCGGCTCCGAGCACTTCGGCCAACACTCGCTGGATCGCCGCGCCATCGGCCCCGCGCACCACCGCGATCGGCCGGCGGGCCAGTTCGCCCGTCACCTTGCCGTCACTCCGGCCTCACTCCAGCGGAACGCCGGGAAGCTGCTTGGCGGTGCGGATCGTCAGCGAGGTCTTGACGCTGGCGACGTTAGGCGCGGGCGTCAGCTTGCTGGTCAGAAACTCCTGGAAGCTCTGCAGGTCCTTGCTGACGATCTTCAGGATGAAATCGATCTCGCCGTTGAGCATGTGGCATTCGCGCACTTCGGGCAGGCCGCGCATGTGGTCCTCGAACTGGCGCAGCGCTTCTTCCGCCTGGCTCTTGAGGCTGACGAGCGCAAAGACGGTGATCGCGAAGCCCAGCTTCGAGGCGTCGAGCTCGGCGTGGTAGCCCTTGATCACGCCCAGGTCCTCGAGCGCGCGCACCCGGCGCAAGCACGGCGGCGCGGTCAGCCCGACCCGGTGGGCCAGCTCGACGTTCGTTACGCGGCCTTCGTTCTGCAGCTCGCTGAGCAGCCGGCGGTCGGTTTCATCCAGATTGGCCATTTGCCCCGGTCAACACCCTATGATCATCGGACGCCGACGCTGATCGACGTCCCAACAAATATTCAATCCCGAATTTCGCAACAATCGTCGCTTATCCCCGGTCGCGTCGATAATATTGTTGTTTAATACCGCAATCGTCCCGCTTTGCAACGCACCTCTCTGACCGCTTTCTGTAGGCCCTGAACCTGCTATCAGCGACAATTCACCATGCTGTATGATGATCGCCTCGGCACGGTCCTGCGGCACAGGCCCGGTGGGCCCGCTGCCGCCAAGACCCAGTTCCGCCAGTTGCTCGACTTGCTCGGCACGCTGCCCAGCGACGCGCGCGGGCAAAGCGTCGACGCGGCGTACTTGCGGGTGACCGAACTCGGCAGGACGGTCGCGTCCAGCGACATGCGCCGCATGCTCGCCGATCCCACATTGCGGCTGCGGTCCCCGCGCCTGCTGGCGCTGCTGACCCAGGGCGAGCCGGCGGTCGCCGCAGAGGCAATCACCCGTGCGCGGCTGAGCGACCAGGAATGGCTCGACCTGATCCCCGCCCTGCCCATTCCCGCGCGCGGCTTCCTGCGGCAGCGCGGCGATCTCGGGGCGGACGTGCGCGCGTTGCTGGACGCGCTGGGCATCCACGATCGCGGCTTGCCCCCGGCCCGCGGGATCGTCGCCGAAACGCTCGACGAGCCTTCCGCCGCCCAAGGCATCGCCGCGCTGGTAAAGCGTATCGAGGCGTTCCGGAAGGCCCGCCAGCCGAGTGAGCCGGCCAACGATCGCAACCATGCCCCGCGCCTGCCGCTCGGTGAGGAAGCGTTCTTGCGCGTACCGCGAGAGCTGCGCGCCTTCGATTTCGCGTGCGACGCCGAGGGGCGCGTGATCTGGGCCGATCCGGGGGTCGCACCGATGATCGTCGGGTTGAACCTGCCGGCTGCGGAAGCCCAGGCTGCGAGCGGCCAGATTGCCGGCGCGCAGGATCGTGGGCCG
>JBDSOM010000175.1:0-12094 GCA_039914785.1 Novosphingobium sp. | reverse complement strand
CCGCGGCCGCCGCGGCGCCATCCTCGCCGAGGCCGCAAAAAACTGGTGTCCTACACGCCCCCGACGCGCCTAATTATTCCGCCTCCCGATTCGCGAGGCACCCCCAAATGAACCGCAAACCTCTGTTCGACGCCGTTCGCATCATGCTCGGCCGCTCGTTCCGCAGCTCGGAAATAGCCGCGTTCGATCGGGCGATCGACAGCGGCCTGGATCCGCACCCCGCTCCAGCCTCCAGCCTCCCGGCCTGCAGCGCCCCGGCCGCCAGCGAACCCGGCTCCCACGTCATCGCCCACACCCTCAGCCCCGCCGGAGTCGCGCTGATCCAGCGCTGGGAAGCCTGCGGCAAGCTCCGGTCCGATGGACGGTTCGCGGCCTACCCCGATCCCGGCAGCGCCGATGGCCGCCCGTGGACGATCGGCTGGGGCGCGACCGGCGCGGACGTGGGCCCGGCGACGGTCTGGACGCAGGACGAATGCGACGTCCGTTTCGCGCGCGATGCCGCCCGCTACGCCGCCGAAGTCGCGCACGCGCTCGGCGATGCTCCAACCACCCAGGGCCAGTTCGATGCGCTGGTTTCGTTCCACTACAACACCGGCCGGATCGCCCGCGCCACGCTGACCCGGCACCACCGCGCCGGGGATTTCAAAGCCGCCCGGGCCGAGTTCGCCAAGTGGGTCCATAACGATGGCCAGGTCCTGCGCGGCCTGGTGCGACGCCGGGCGGAAGAGGCTGAACTGTATGGGCGGGCCGCTTGAGCGTGGCCCGGCCCTCAATAGTCCTTGCTGACTTTCACGTTCAGGCTCTGCCGCCCCAGCGTCGAGACGCTGCCGAGCAGCGACAGCCAGTTCGTCACCCGGAACTCCAGGCTGGTCGCGTTGTAGCCGCGACCGTCGGTGACGATCTCGGCGTAGAAGCGCCGGCCGAAGTACTTGCCCGCCGCCACGCCGGTGCCGCGCCCCAGCGCCGGGTCGGCGGTGATGATCCGCAGCCGGTCCAGGCCGATCGCCGAGCGCAGCTTGTTGATCGGGTCGAGCCCGCCGCCGCCGCGAAGCGACGCCAGTGCCGCGCCGAGCTGCAGCGCCTCGGGCGCCGAAATCTGCGTGATCGAGCTGCCGAACAGCAGCCGGGCGAGCAGCTCGTCCTCAGGCATCGCCGGGGTCGAGGAGAACGCGATCTCCGGCTTGTTCCCGGTGCCCGATACAGTGACCCGCGCGGTGAGCCCGGTGATCTGGGCTTCGGCGGCGATGTCGAGCCGCGGATTGGGCGGGCTCTCGCCGTCGAAGTTGATCCGCCCACGGATCAGCTCGAACCGCGTGCCGGCGAACTCGTAGCCGCCGCGAATCATGTCGGCTTGGCCGTATATCTGCATCGCGGCGGTCGTCCCGCGCAGCCGGATCGCCGCGCCCCACTCGCTGTCCAGGCCCATGCCCCGCACCGCGATCCGGTTGGATCCCGCAGCGTCGATCAGGAACCGCCACGGGAAGCTGCGCGCCCGGGCCGGCGCGATATCCGCCGGGGCATTGATCTCGCGCGTCGGAATGTTCGGCAGTTCGGCGATCGCGGTGGCGCGGCCAAGCTGCCAGCTCGCGGCGTCGATCGTCACGCGCCCGGCGATCGTGCCCGACAGCCCATCGGAGACGATGCGCAGCGGGCCGGTGACCGCCGCCGTCATGTCGGGGCGATTGATCAGGCGCGCGTTGTGCGCCGCCAGCTTGAGGTCGATCACCGGGCCCTTGGTGCCCAGGTCGCTGAGGTCGACGAAGCCGCTGCCGGCGACGGTCCCGCCGTTCGGGGTGCGCCCGGCGAACTGGCTGAGCGTCAGGCGCGATCCCGCGAACGTGCCGCGCATCGTTACCTGGCTGACGTCGGCGCCGACCACCGCGCTCTGCAGGCGCAAGCCGGTGCTAGCGACCGAACCCCGGATCGAGGGATTGTCGAGATTGCCGGTCACGTCGGCGGCGACCGAGATCGGCCCGGTGAGGTCGAACGCGTCGATCGCGGCGAGGCGCCACAGCGCGTCGGCGGGGCCGTTATAGCGCAATTGCCCCGTCAGCCCGCCGGCGCGCAGGCGTTCCGACAGGGTGCCGTCCTGCGGCAACCCAGATATCCGCGCCTGCAACCGTCCGCGCACTTGCCCGGCTTCGCGCGCGACCGCGCGGGTCTCCAGCGCGGTCGCGCTGAGGTTGGCGACCAGGGCCAGGTCCACGGGCCGCGAGGTGAGCATCAGGCCAGAGCGGGTCAGGCCCTTGATCATCAGTTGCGCCGCGCCCGTCGGCACCCCGCCGCGCGGCTGGCGATAGTCAATCAGGCCCGATGCCTTGCCGCCCAGGCCGACTTCGGCGACCAGAATGTCGATCACCGACAACGGCATGTCCGACAGCGCGAGGCGCGCCTCGGTCTGGGTGCTGCCGAACAGGCCGGAGGCGATCAGCCGGCCCCCCGCATAATTGATCTGGCTGGGGGCAAGGCGCCAGCCACCATCCTCGCCGGTCAGCACCGCGCGGCGCGGCATCGTGATCTTCTGCCCGGCGAACTCCCCGTTGGCGAGCACCGCGATCCGCTCCGGCGCGAACTCGCCGAGCAGTTGCAAGGCGAACCGGCTGCCGCGCCGTCCGGCGAGCGAAGCGGTGACCCGCCCCCGGCCGTCGGTCACGCTCGCCTGGGCGGCGACCCGCCCCAGGAACAGGTTCCCCCGGCCGATGCCCTGCCCATTCAGGCTGCCGGTGACCGTGGTGTGCCCTTTGGCGATCAGGCCCTGGGCTTCGAGCTTGCCGCTGCTGATCGTGAGCGGGTTGTCCCCGCCGAAGCGCGCGTTCTCGGCGGTCAGCGCGACCTTGAAACCTTGGCCGCCGCCGCGCGGTTCGAGCGTGATCGTCCCGTCGACCCCGCCGCCCGCCAATCGCAGCGCGCCGGTGACGTTGGTCTTCCACACTTCGAGCCGCTCGATCTGCAGGCGGGTCGGCCCGCCCGGCGGCGAGAACAGCCCGATCGCGCCGCTGAACGGCCCGAGCGTCGATCCGCCCGCAGTCTCGATGCGAAACCCACCGGGAATCGGTGCGAGTGCAACGCGGACGTTTTTGAGCCCCGCAGCCGGAAGCGGGCTGGCGAACACCAGCGTCGCGCGCGGGCCGTTGCCGGCGATACTCGCCTCGACGGTGAACGGACCGTAGTCGACGTGCCGCCCGCCGCCGCTCAGCGTGGTCGTGCCGCCCGCGAGACGCCCCGAGATGTTCAGCGAGAGCTTGCTGGCGTTCAGGCTCGCCCGCTCGATCACCAACGGGATATCGCCGCCGGTACGAATGCTGCCCGCAAAGCGGATGCCCGTTCCGGCGACCGTGGTCAGCGTCGGGTTTTCCACCCGCGGCATGTTGCCCGCCAGATTCGCGGCCAGCCGCCACGGCACGCCGTCGCCCAGCTTGAGCAGGATCTTGGCGTTGGCATCGATTGTGCCCAGGTTTTCGAGCCGCCAGCCGCGCGCAGCGACCGGCCCGGCCACGGCATAGCCGCCGCGCGCGATGTCGCCGCGCAGCACCAGCTTCGCGGCCAGGCCCGGCACGACCAGCGACAGGTCGTCGCCGGTCAAACGCGACCCCAGGAGTTGCAACCGCCCGGTCGCGCGGGCATCGATCAAGCGCGGGTCGATCGTCGGGTTTCCGGTGACGATCCGCGCGGCGCGCGCGTCCAGCGGGAGCGTCCACAGCGTACCCTGGCGCGTGGCAACCCCGGTTTGCGAAAAGCGGTCGACCCGCAACGTGCCGCTGGTGACGCGTTCGACCACGAGGGCGTGGCGCACCGTCAGCGCGTCGAACTTGCCGTTCAATTCCAGGTCGAGCCCGGCGCGTTCGATCCGCGTGCCTTCGAACAGGTCGGGATTACGCAGGCCGGCCTTCACCATCAGCGCATCGAATGTATTGGTGCCCAGATCGACGCCGCCGCGCGCATCGATCTGCGCGCCCTCGCCGATCGCGAGCGCATGGCCGCCAAGGATGCTGTCGACCAGCGTGCCCTGGGCACTGATCGCGACCGCCTTGCCGGCAACGCGCGCGGCGGTGCCGGTCAGCATGTCCTGCGGCCAGATCAGGCCCAGGACGCCGTATTGGCCCGAACGGTTCGTCAGGCGCAGCGCGGCGAACGGCATTCCCGGAGAATCGACGAGCACCGCGCCCTTCCAGTTGGCCCAGGTGCCCCGGCCGACGACCCGCGCCCGCGAATCGCGCTTGGCCCCCGTCAAAGTCGCCAGCAGGCCGCCCTTCGGCGCGTTGTAGTCCAGCGCCATGTCGAACTTGTTGCGCGCCGGCTCGGCATCGAGCAGCGCCGCGAACCGGTCGCTCCGCGGGTCTTTGGCCCCCAGGCTGGCCTGGGTGCGGATCAGCACGCGGCCTTTGCGGATATCGACCTTAGCGGTCAGGTCGATGCGCCGCCGCTCGCCGATCATGCCCTCGGCAACGCTCAACTTGTCGAGCTCGAGGTGGTCGATACGAATATCGAAATTTGGCAGGATCGGCGCATCGGGACGGCCGGGCAGCAACTTCCATTGCCGCAGCATGACCCCGCGATGGAGCACCAGCTTGCGCACGTCGAGACCGCGGGTGAACCAGCTGAACGGCCGCCAATCGAGTTCGATTTCGGGCACGCGCATGAACGGGCCCTGCGGATCGGACAGCGTCACGTTGCGCAGCGTGGAGGTTCCGTAGAGCGAGCCGTCGATCCGCCCAATCGACACCCTGAGCCCCGATGCGGGTGCGTAGCGCATGATCCGATCGACCACGAAGCGGTGGCCGATCGGGCTGTTGAGGACGAGCACGCCTGCCGCCAGCGTAGCTAGCAGCGCGAGGATCGCGGCGATCAGGTACTTGCGCCAGCCCCAGCTGCGCCGGATCACGACCACTTGGGCGGGCTCGGTCGGAACTTCGGCCGGTGGATCAGCTGGCGGCGAACTCATCACGCGCCCGCCCTCAGGGAAAACCGTTTGTGGGGCTGGGGATTGTGTGGCCGACGCATCAGAATGCCTGCCCCAGCGCGACGTAGACCGCGATGCGGCTATCGCCGGGGCGCGGGTTGAGCGGGGTCGCCAGGTCCACGCGGATCGGGCCGAAGCCCGTCTTGTAACGGACCCCGACGCCCGCGCCGAAGCGGATGTCGCTGAAGCTCGGGATGCTGCCCTCGTCCACGCCGCCGGCGTCGATGAACGGCACGACCGACAGGTTGCCGTCGAACAGGCCGGTTTTGATCCGCGCCTCGAACGACACTTCGTACAGCGATCGCCCGCCGCTGGGATCGCCCGCCGCGTTGCGCGGGCCGATCAGCTGGAAGCCGTAGCCGCGGACCGAGCCGCCGCCGCCCGCGTAGAACCGCCGCGATGGCGCGACGTCCTGCAGTGCGACCCCGCCCTGGATGCTCCCCAGCCGCGTCCGCGCCGCCAAGACGAAGTTGCCGACCGGCAGGTAGGCGCTCGCGTCGGCCTGGACCTTGGCATAGAACGAACTTGTGCCGAAGTGCCGCGACAGCTCGGGCGAGACCCGCAGCGACGCGCGGATGCCCTTGGTGGGATCGAGCAAGTCGTCGGTCCCGTCATATGCCGCGCGCAACGGGATTGCGCCAACCAGATACGTAGAGCGGGGCGCATTGGTGTTGCCCGAGCCCTCGCGCTCGTCGCTGAGCGTGACTTCCAGCCCAGCCGACCACACCCACGGCTTCTGGAACAACAGCGTGGTCAGCTTCTCGAAACTCGCGCTGGCCGCGACGGTGCGCGCGGCGAACGCGTCGCGGTTGGTATTGCTGGCATAAACGTCGGCGGTCAGGACCTGGTCGCGGCCCTTGAAGTTGTTGCGGCGGAACGTGACGCCCGCCAGCTGCTCCTTGGTCCCGGCGATGCCGCGCACGCGCAGCATGCCCTCGGGCGGGAACAGGTTGCGGTTTTCCCACTGGACCTCGGCGCGGAAGCCATCGCCGGTATCGTAGCCGAGCTGGCCCGAGATCGTCCGCACCGGGGCCTTGGTCATCGCCACGTCAAGGGCGACCTCGCCGGGCTGATCGGGCGTGGGCGCGCGGACCTCGCGCGGGGTCACCGAGACGCTGGCGGCCAGGCCGGTCGCCAGGACGGCGCGGCGCAGATCGTCGCGCAACGAGCGCTGGTAGAGGTCGCCGGAATTGAACCGGGCGATTTCCTCGAGATGCTGGGACGAGAGGAACTGCGGCAGGTTGCTGACGACCCGGCCGAAGGTGTACTTGCCGCCGGCGGTGACCGGCTGGGTCAGGTCGCCTTCCTCGCGGCGGTGATCGATCAGCAGGTCGGGCTCGCCCAGCTTGGCGAACGGATACCCGTTTTCGGCGAGCGCCAGGTCGAGCTCGCCTTGCGCGGTGACGATCTTGTCGCTGTTGACCGGATCGCCCGGCAGGATCCCGAAATGCCCGCGCAACAGCGCAAAGTCCGCGCCGGTGGTCTCCAGCGTCGGCAACTCGACCTTGCCGAACTTGTAGCGCGGCCCCGGCACGACGTCGAAGCGGACGCCGGCCGACTTCGTCGCGGCATCGGCACCCGGCTCGATGCCGTTGATCGTCTGGATCACGTCGGCGTCGTAGTAGCCATAGACGCGCAGCAGCTTGCCCAGCAGGTCGCGGTCGGCGCGGGCGCGCACGCCGATCTGGCCCACCTCGTCGTCACCGCCGCCGAGCGTCTCGATCGTGGAAAGCCCGCGAAACCTATCCTCGAATTCCTCGCGCTCGGGAAACTGCACTGGGTCGAGCGGAAACGCGAGCGACAGCCGCGCCGAGATCCGCGCGACATCGCCTTGCGGACCGTGGAGTTCGGGCAACGTCGCGGCGTCGGCGAACG
Source organism: Novosphingobium sp. (assembly GCA_039914785.1). GTDB lineage: Bacteria > Pseudomonadota > Alphaproteobacteria > Sphingomonadales > Sphingomonadaceae > Novosphingobium. The sequence goes on along the minus strand of JBDSOM010000175.1, from coordinate 5,259 downwards.
CGGTGGCAAGATCGGGGTCGGGGTCCAGCGAGACCAGCGCGGGCAGATCCATGCCCTCGGCGGGCCAGGCCAGCGTGAAGCCGGCGATATCGGCCAGCGGCGAAGCCGGATCGACTTCGGGCTCGGCGCTTGCGCCGGTCGGCGCCTGGACGCTGGCGAAAGCATCGGGGTTGTCGATCGCCGCGTCCGGGATCAGAGCTTCGAGCTCGGCATCGGTGCCGCGGTTCTGGGCGAGCGCCGGCTGCAGCGTCAGCGCGCAAGCCAGCGCGCCGGCAACCAGACGATCGATTGAAATCAGGGGGGCCGGCTTATTCGACGAGGCGGTATTGCTCCTGCCCACCGGGAACGCCGTCCTTGCCGCTGCCCGCGGGCAGGCGGACCGCGTCACGACGCACCTCGACGGCATCGGCGATGAGCCGCTCGTGCTCGCGGGCATCGAACCGTTCCCACCCGGCCCGGCCGAGCCGTTCCAGGGGGCGGTAACGAACCTTGTACTGCATCCGCGCCGAACCATCGACCCAATAGCCGAGATAGACGTAAGGAAGCCCGTCCTGAGCCGCTCTGCGGATGTGATCGAGGATGATATAATTGCCAAGCCCAGTCCGCGTCTCGTGTTCCGGGTCGTAGAAGCTGTAGATCATCGACAACCCGTCGCCCTGCTTGTCCGTCAAGCACCCGCCGACCAAGCGGCCAGGCGTGACTCCATCGGACGAGGGCTCCCTATATTCAATAACATAGCTTGTAACGGGGGTGTGTTCCACCATGTCGGCGAAATCCACATCATCCATCGTCGCCATACCACCGCCCGGATGCCGGGCGCCGAGGTAACGCTGCAGCAGCGCGAATTGTTCCGAAGTAGACCACGGCCGGCAGGTGGTGACGACGAGATCGGAATTTCGCTTGAGATTCCGGCGCTGCGTGGCCGAAGCCGAGAACTCGTCCGCAACGACGCGGACCGAGACGCAAGCGGTGCAATCGACGCACGACGGGCGGTATGCGACAGTCTGGCTGCGGCGGAAGCCAATCCGCCCCAGCGCATCGTTCAGCGCGTCGGCATGCGGACCCTTGAGCTCGGTGAACACCTTGCGCTCGGTCTTGCCCGGAAGGTACGGACACGGCGCGGGGCTGGTAACAAAGAACCGGGGAAATCGAACGGGTGCCGTCACGAGCTTGCCGAAATCCTCTGTCCTGGAGCGCGGAAATTCGCGCCTCCCGGCAATCTATGCCCCCTGTACGGGCATGTTTAAAGAGTTTTAACCACGAAACAGCGTTAACCGACCGTTATTTTGCACAGCCATCGTTATTCGTCTCAGCCAGGATCAGATCGGGCGGAATTCCCTAACGCGGGCCCGGCGCAACAGGCGGTCTTCGAGCGAGAAATACAGCAGGATATCGGTGCCGTCGTCGATGCACGAGGCGGCGAAGGCGATGTCCGTCCCCGCGCGCTCCTTGGGTGGCGGCGGCACGAGCAGCGGCTCGATCCCGCGGTCGACGATGCGCGAATAGTTCTCGTCGAACGCGATCCAGCCGATCCGCCAGCGCGCGTCGGCGGTCGCGCCGTTGTAGAACATCACCGGCGGCCGCCCCTCGCGCGCCATGATCGGCCCGGTCGAAAGATGCCAGCTGTCCCACGAATCCTCGCGAATGGTGAACGGATCGTCGGCCACCGTCCACGGCCCTTCGGGGTGGTCCGCCACCGCCATGCCGATACGCGAAGCGTTGTCCCGCGCGTACTCGTAGAACAGGCGCCAGCGGCCGTCCGCGCCCTGGGCGACGGTCGCTTCCTTGATGTTGCCCTCGCCTTCGGGTGCCTTGAGGGTGACCTGCTGCTTGGTCAGGTGATCCAGGTCGGGCCCCGACGCGACGATCAGCGAGCCCTGCTCGCGCCGGGCATCGACGCCGGTATAGAACACCAGCAGATCGCAGTCCGAGGACAGGACCACGGTCGGGTCTTCGACCCCGCCGGCATCGATCTCGTCCGGCCCGGGGAGGATCGCGGGCTTGCGCTTCATCGTGAACCGCAAGCCGTCCTTCGATGTGCCGGCGTAGATCACGCCGGTCGGATCGCCGGGCTCGAGCGGGTTCCTGAGCACGCGAGCCAGCAGGTGCAGCTTCCCGTGGGCATGCCACACATAGGGGCTCATCAAGTCGTGACCGGCGAGCAAGCCGTCGGACCGCGCGACGTCGAGCGTGACCACGTCGATGGCCTCGACCATGTAGGCGATATCCATCCCGTTCAGGCTCCCTGCGCCACCGTGAGCGACAGTGCTCCGTCGATCGTCACCGTCGTGCCGGTGATATAGCCTGCCTGGGGCGAGAGCAGGAACAGCACCAGTGCCGCGACTTCCTCGGGCGTTCCGGCGCGCCCCCAGGGGATCGCCGCTTCCTTGCGGGCGAGCTCGGCGGGATTGTCGAGCGCCGACTGGTTCATCGGCGTCAGGATCATGCCCGGCGCGACACCGTTCACCGCGATGCCTTCCGGGGCGAGTTCGAGCGCCAACGTCGCGGTGAGCTGAGCGAGGCCGCCCTTCGCGCTGTCGTATTCCACCCCGCCCGCGCGCGGGGCGCGCTCGTGAATCGAGGAGATATTGACGATGCGGCCCCCGCCGCCGTCCCCCAGCCCGCGCACGAACCGACGGCAGGTCAGGAACGGACCATAAAGATCGGCGCGGACGACCCGGTCGAACTGGGCGAGCGGCAACTTGGCGATCGGCAGGCCGCTCATGTTGAGCCCGGCCGAGTTGACGAGCAGCCGGACCGTGCCGAACGTGCGCTCAGCTGTGGCAAACAGCGCCTCGACCGCGGCCTCGTCGGCGACATCGGTGTGCTGTGCGATCGCCCGGCCGCCGGCGGCTTCTATTTCGGAAACGACCGCCGCGGCGGCGGTCCCGGCACGAAAATACGTGAGTACGACCGGTACCCCGGTACGGCCAAGCGCTACCGCGCAGGCCCTGCCGATCCCGGATTCTCCGCCGGTGACCACGGCGCATTGCGGTTGAACGTCCATGGCGGGTGAACGTACCGCCAGGGACGTGGTTGCATGAACAATCGGTCATGCGCGTCCCGGACGTGATCCGGGACGACGCTACTCGCCCCGGCGGCGGCTGAACTCAGCTCAGTTCCACCTGGCTGACGTCGAACCCCTCGGCCCGCAGCGCTTCGATCAGCGCATTGAGCTGGCTGGCATCGCGCGATTCGCATTCGATTTCGGTTGCCAGCCCCTTCGCCGGGAGATGGGTGAATACCCGCTGGTGGACGATCTCGATGATGTTGACGTTGTGATCGTAGAACACCTTCGAAACCCGCAGGAGCGAGCCCGGGCGATCCTGCAGCACCAGCCGCAGGCGCGCGAGCCGGCCCGAGCGGGCCAAGTCGCGCAACAGCACGTTGGCGAGCAGGCGGGTGTCGATGTTGCCGCCCGACAGCACGATCCCGACCTTGCGGCCGGCGAAGACATGCGGATGGGCCAGCACCGCGGCGAGCCCAGCAGCGCCCGCGCCTTCGACCACGGTCTTTTCGATCTGCAACAGCATCGCCAACGCGCCTTCGATCTCGTTCTCGCTGACGAGCAGGAAATCGTCGAGCAGGCCGCCCAGGACTTTCGAGGTGAACTTGCCCGGCTCGAACACCGCGATGCCCTCGGCCAGGGTGTCCCCGCCGATCGGGCGCTCCGCGCCTTTCAGCAGGTTGAACATCGAGGGGTACAGCTCGGCCTCGACCCCGATCAACTGGATATCCGGATTGATGTCGCGCGCGATAACGCTCATCCCGGAAGAAAGCCCGCCGCCGCCAACCGGGATCACCAGCACTTCGAGGTCGGGAACGTCCTCGAGCATTTCGAGCGCGACCGTGCCCTGCCCCGCCGCGACACGCGGGTCGTCGAACGGATGCACGAACGTCAGGTTCAGTTCCTGTTCGAGCTTGCGGGCGTGGGCGGAAGCCTCGTCGAAGCTCTCGCCGTGCAGCACCACGGTGCCGCCGACCGCCTCGGTCTGCATGACTTTCACCACCGGCGTCGTGCGCGGCATCACGATCGTGACCGGCACCCCCAGCCGGGTGCCGTGATACGACAGGCCCTGCGCGTGATTGCCGGCGGACGAGGCGATCACGCCCCGGTTGCACTGCGTGCCGCCGAGCAGCAGCATCGCGTTGAGCGCGCCGCGCTCCTTGTACGAGGCGGTGAACTGGTGGTTCTCGAACTTGAGATAGATTTCCGCGCCGGAGATCGCGCTCAAGGTCTTGGAATGAAACGTGGGCGTACGCACGATCGCGCCCTTAATCCGCGCCGCCGCAGCCCGAACATCGGCGGCGGTGAGCAGCGATTCCTCAGCTGCAACGGGGTGGAGTGGCGCGGTGGACATGGTCCGCGCACCTATCGGAAAGCGCCAGCGTTGGAAACCGCTATCGCTTGCGGCGGGACTTGGCTTTTCGGGGCGACACCATCGCGACCAGCCCCGTCACCACGATCACGGCGACCGTATCGGCGATCCAGTCGCGAATGTCGCAATCGCGGCCGAGCGCGGGAATGCTTTGCGCCACTTCGATCAACGCGCCGAGGAACGACAGCCGTTCGATGATCCGCCACCGCGACGCCGCGGGGAATGCCAGCGCGGCCATGAACGCCAGCGTGGAGAAACCGATGATATGCTGGACCTTGTCGCCGAACTGGTCGGTCGGCAGCTTCGGCGGATGGGGTAGCAGCGCCAATGTCACCGCTACCAGGCAGGCGAGGGCGAAGATCACGCGCAAGAACGTGAGGAAGCGAGGATTGTGGAGGAAGCGCATCGGTTGCGGATAGCGCTTTGATTGCCGCAAGCAAGATTGATGGGATTTCCGCAGGCAAGATTGATGGATCGGCCTGATCGGTTACAAGGGCCCCATGAGTGAGCAGCGACGCGTATCGATGATCGGGCTGGGCGTGATGGGTGGGCCGATCGCGCGCCATATCGGCCATGCCGGCCATGACCTGACGATCTACAACCGCACCCCGGCGCGGGTGGAGAAATGGCTGGCGGACAACCCCACACTGTCGCCGCGGGTTGCGACCGGCCCCGCCGATGCCGCCACCGGCGCCGATGTCGTGGTCACTTGCGTCGGCGACGACGACGATCTCTCCGACGTCGTGCTCGGCCCGCAAGGCGTATTCACCACGCTGCGCCGTGGCGGGGTGTTCATCGACCACACCACCGTCTCGGCAAGAATCGCGCGGCAGGTCGCGGTCGAGGCGCGGGACAAGGAAATCCACTGCATCGACGCGCC
>JBDSOM010000216.1:0-8217 GCA_039914785.1 Novosphingobium sp. | reverse complement strand
CGGCGTTGATCGCGTTCGCGGTGTCGGCCAGCGTCGCGCCGGCCGGGATCGCGATATCGACCGCCGCGTGGGTGGTGTCCTCGGCAAAGCTGCTCGCGCCGACCGTGCCGAAGCGAATGGTCAGCGTACCCGAACCGACCGGGCTCGTGCCCGCGCCGAATGCCGAACTGGCCAAAGTCTGGTTGGTTGCAAGCTTCGTGACCTCGAGCGCGTACGTCCCGAGCGGACGCGAACTGCCCGAAAGCGAGCCGGTGGCAACCGCCGTGTTCGCGACTTTCGGCTGCGGCGAGAGGTCGCCGGTCCGCACGCGTTCGGCGAGCGAGCTCGACAAGCTGGACAGCATACCCTTGAGGCTCGATGCCGCGGAAATCTGCTTGTCCAAAGTATCGAACTTGGAGGTCAGCCGGTCCGTCTTGCCCGCGAACTGCGCGATCGCGAGGTTGTTCGCCAGCGCGGTCATGTCGACGCCGCTGCCCCCGCCGAGTGCGGTAACCAGCGACGAAGTCGCGGACGAGGTGGAACTGGTGGTCGTCATGGTTCTTAGAACGTCCCCGATCGCCGCCGATTAAGCCTGTGCCGCCCGAGCGCCCTGAGGGTCGAGCCGGCCGTCCGCGTCGAAGCGCAGTTCCACGGGCACATCGACCACCGGGCGCGGCGGACGCTCGCCCCGCTTCAGCGAGAAGACGAACGCGAGCACCCCGGCGACCGCGGCGTAAAGCTCCTCGCGAATGACCTGGCGTTCGCGCGTGGTGTAGTAGACCGAACGGGCCAGCGCCGGGTATTCGAGGACGGGCACGCCGAGTTCGGCGGCGAGCTCGCGCATCGCCAGCGCCTTTTCGCCGCGGCCCTTGGCCAGCACGATCGGGGCCGGTGCGATCGCCGGATCGTAGGAGATCGCGATCGAGAAATGGGTCGGGTTTGTGATCACGAATTGCGCCTCGCGCATCGCCTGGGCCACGCCGCCCATCGCGATCTGGCGCTGGCGCTGGCGGATCGCCTGCTTCTTTTCCGGCGAGCCTTCGGCTTCCTTATGCTCGTCGCGCACGTCCTGCATGCTCATCCGCAAGCGCAAGTAGCGACGAACCCACTGGATCGGATAGTCGACGAGCGCGATGATCACGAGCCCGGCGGCGAGGTAGAAGAACAGCGAGCTCAGCGTATCCCAGCTGTAGGCGAGTTGGCCCGACAGGTTGCCGCGGCCCAGCCCGAAGATCTGCGCCTGGCGTGCGCCCCACCAGCCATAGACGATCCCGCCGAGCAGGGTGACCTTGAGGATGCCCTTGCCCATTTCGATCCAGCCTTGCGGGCCGAACATGCGCTTCAGGCCGTTCAGCGGATTGATCCGCGAGCCCTTGAGCGCGAGATTGCTGCCGTTGAACGCACCGCCGCCCATGCCGATCTGCGAGGCAAGCGCGCCCAGGATCACCGCCACGCCGAGCACCAGCACCGGCGGCAACACCGCCATGCCGATGTTCAGCATCAGCCGGCCCGGCGAGAAATCATCGAGGTCCGCGTGGTTCCAGGTGAATCCGGCGCGCAAGGATTCCTGCAGCGCGCGCATCACCCACGGGCCCGCGAACTGCAGCCACGCCGCGCCGATCAGCATTGCAACGGCAGTGCCGAGATCCTGCGAGCGCAGGACGTCGCCCTTCTTCGCCGCGTCGCGAAGTTTCTTTTCGCTTGGTGCGAAGGTTTTTTCGCCGGCGCTCTCGCTCATTGCGGGGCGGCCTTGATGGACGGGATCACGTCGGTGGCCTTGATGGGCGTCATCACGTCGCCGGCCTGCTGGATCGCCTGGGCGGTCAGGTCGGCGAACTGGTCGGCCACCATCGGCGCCGAAATGATCAGCGCGGCCAGACCGGCAAGAACGCCGGCGGGCAGGCCGAGCGCGAACAGGTTGAGCGCCGGGGCCGAGCGGCTCAGCACGCCGGCGACGACCTGGACGATCAGCAGCACGAGCGTGACGGGCAGCGCGATGGCGACCGCGCTCAGGAACATGGTGGAGCCGAACCCGGCGATAGCCTGGATCCGGTCCGCGCCGAGCCAGGTCTGGCCCGGTGGGAAGGTCTGGTAGCTTTTCACCACGAGGTCGAGCCACTGGAGGTGCCCGCCCAGCGAGAGGAAGATCAGCGTCAGGACGACGACGTAGTATTGGCCAAGCGCGGTCGATTGCGCGCCGGTGTTGGGATCGGCGGCGCTGGCCATGCTCATGCCCATGCCGCCGCCGATCACCTCGGCGGCAATCATCGGCGCGGCGAAGGTCAGCTGGAGCACGAAGCCTCGCGAGAGCCCGACCAGGGCTTCACCGGCGACCCACAGGATGCCGTCCGCGGACAGCAGCGCCGGGGGGACGACGACATTGGTCCAGGCGCAGACGAGCGCCGCGATCGCGCCGGTCAGGACGACCCGCACTTGCATCGGCACGCCGCTCGCACCGAAGATCGGGGCGGCGATCATCGCCGCGCCGATGCGCGTCATCACGAACATCCAGCGCCAGAACTCGGTCTCGATCGGGCCAAAGCCGAAGTCCAGACCGTTCACGTGGGCGTGCCGCCTTGGGCGATCTGGGCGAAGATTTCCTGGGTGAAGTCACCGACCAGCGCCATCATCGCCCCGCCGAACAGCACGAGAACCAGCGCGGTCACGACGAGCTTGGGGACGAAAGTCAGCGTCTGCTCGTTCACCGAGGTCGCCGCCTGGACGATGCCGACGACCAGGCCGACGACGAGGCTCGCCAGCAGAACCGGGGCGGCGACGAGCGCCGTGATCCACAACATGCGATCGGCCAGGGCCAGAAGGGCTGCGTCTTCCATCGCGTTTTCCTGGATCCCTTAGCCGAAACTCGAGGCGAGCGAGCCCATCAGCAGCGCCCAGCCGTCCACCAGGACGAACAGCAGCAGCTTGAAGGGCAGCGAGACGATCGTCGGGCTCATCATCATCATGCCCAGCGACATCAGCACCGAGGCGACGACGAGGTCGATGACCAGGAACGGCAGGAACAGCATGAAGCCGATCTGGAACGCGGTCTTGAGCTCGCTGGTGACAAACGCCGGCAGCAGGATCGAGAACGGAATGTCCTGGGCGCGGGCGAACTTGGGCGCCTTGGCCATGTTGGCGAACATCTCGAGGTCGCGCGTACGGGTTTGGCGAACCATGAAGCCGTGGAATTCGATGCCGGCGTTGCCGATTGCCTGCTGGGCGTTGATCTGCCCGGCGGAGTACGGCGCGAGGGCGTTGGCGTTCACCTTTTCGAGGGTCGGGGCCATCACGAACAGCGAAAGGAACAGCGACAGGCCGACCAGCACCTGGTTCGGCGGCGACTGCTGCAAGCCCATCGCCTGGCGCAGGATCGACAGGACGACGAGGATCCGCGTGAAGCTCGTCATCATCAGGATGAGGCTGGGCAGGATCGTCAGCAGGCCCATGATCATGAGCAGCTGCAGCGACATGGTCATCCCGCTGGGCGCGCCGCCGTTCATCGAGCTGAACGCGCGGTCGAGCGCACCGGGGATCGCCGCGGGGGCTTGGACGGCAGCGGTTTGGGCAGCAGCCTGGGCGAAAGCGGCGACGGGCGCGAGCAGCGCGGCGAGCGTCGTGGAGATTTTCAGAACGGCCTTCACGGCAGGACCTCCACCTGATCCGCAGGGATTTCCGGGGGGACGGGTGCCGGACGGGCGGGCGCTTCGGCCAGCCGGGTCAGGCCCTGGCGCGATACCGAGACGAGGATCTCGCGGCCGTGGAACTCGATCACCGCCAGCTTCAGCGTCGGTGAAAGCATCGTGGTCTCGACGACGCGCACGGCCTTACCGGCGGCGGCGCCGCTGACTTTGGTCTGCATCTTCTGGGCGAATTTCAGGCAACCCCAGGCCAGCAGGCCGATCAGGGGCAGCAGGACAATCAGCTTGAGGATGTACCAGAACATCAGGCGGCGAGCCCGGAAGCATCGGCGTCCGCGGTCGCGCCGGCGATCTCGACGATGCGCAGCGCGAAGCGGTTGCCCTGGGCGACGATCTCCCCCTTGGCGATGACCTTGCCGTTGACCGAGACGTCGAGCAGTTCGTCGGTCAGGCGATCGAGCGCGACGACGCTGTCCTCGGTCAGCGCGAGGACGTCCTTGAGCTTCATGTCGGTCCGGCCGAGCTCGACCGAAAGGCGAACGTCGACATCCTTGAGGAAATCGAAGCCGCGGGGTTGGATGGTCATGCTGGTATGTCCTCTTGATCAGAAAGCTTGGGTGATCTGGATGGCGACGCGGTCGTCGACGGAGCCGATGGCGCCGTGAGCGATGGTCTTATCGCCGATGCGCAACGGTACATTGCGCGCGACCGAGACCGGCAGGAGCGAACCGGGCTGGAGCTGCGTGAGCGCAGACATCGGCAGGCGCATGTCGACGATCACCGCCGACAGGGTCAGCGGCAGGTCGCAGTAAGGTTCCTCGGCGGGATTGGTCGAGCGCGCCGCGGCGGTGCGGGCCGGCGCCTTGCCGCCCTCGCCCATCAGGCCGGCGAGCGCCCCGAGCGGCAGCGCGAGATGGATCGGCCAGGCGTCGCAGCCGGCTTCGGCGACGGTCAGCGTGATGACCGCGAGCGGGGTTTCGTCGGTGAACGCATCGAGCTCGGCCAGCGCGCCGGCCCGGCGCAGCAGCGCCAGGTCAGCGCCGATGGCGGCGGCGAAGCCTTCAGCCACCATCGCTTCGAGCTGGCGTGCGACGACGCCGACCGAAGCGGGGAACACCGCCGGCATCGGCGCGGGGGTCTTGCCAGAGCCACCGAACGCCCGGTCGATCATCCGCAGCACCGCGCCCGCATCGAACGAGGCCAGCAACCCAAATCCGTTCGGGGCGCTGCCGATGCTCAACAGGCTGTTGGCAGCGAGCGGAGCAATGTCCTTCGCCAGGGCGGCGGCGGTCGCTTCGCGCGGTGCGGCAGCCTGGATAATCACGTCCTGGCCGGCCATCAGCGGCGACAAGGTGGCGGCGAAACCGCGGCTGAGCTTGGCCCCGACGCGCGCCAGCGCGGGCAGCAACTCGGCCGGGGCCGAGCCTTCGCCGCCCGACCGGATCAGCTCCGGGCAGTGCTGCGCCAGCACGCGTTCCGCAATGAATGACCGTTCGGGCTTCACTGAACGAGGAAGGTCTTGAAGTAGACGTTGTCGACCCCGCCGAAGCCTTCGCGCTCGGTCAGGACCTTGTTGATCGAGTCGGTCAGGCGCTTCTGCATGTGTTCCTTGCCCGGCAGGGTGTAGACTTCTTCCTCGGGCGTATCGGCCAGGACCGAGAGCATGCTGGAGCGGATCGCCAGCTCGTGCTTCTTCATCCACAGCAGCACGCGGCCGTCGCGGCGGGTCGCCGCGGCCAGGCTGACCTGGACCATCCCGTCGGAATTCTTGAGGTTCGAGGTGAAGTCGTCGGCAAACACGTAATAGGCGGTGCGGTACTCGCTGCCGCCGCCGCCCATGACCTCGAGCATCTCGTCGCCGCCTTCCTTGCCCTCGCCGCCCTTGGGCGCATACGTATCTTCCTCGCCCTTGCGGATCAGCTTCGGGTTGTTGTCTTCCTTGGCGTGCCCGCCACCGTGATCGCCGATCATGCCCGACCGCATCAGCGCGAAAGCGCCGCCGCCGCCCGCGCCCAGCAGGGTCGTGGCCATCAGCATCTTGATCACCAGGCCCTTGCCCTTCTTGGGCTTTGCCTCGGTCGTCTTGTCAGTCTTGTCGCTCATCGTTTCGGTTCCGGATCAGAAGTTCAGGTCAGGCGAAAATGCCGCCGCGGGACTGCGACTGGTCACGATCCCAGCGTGGCGAAGGATTCGAAGTGTTGGCACCGCGCGAGCCGCGATCCTGGCCGCCCCGGCCTTGTTGGCCGGTTCCCTGCTGGCCCGCCGCGCCATCGGCACCGCGCCCAGCAGTTTCGGGGTGCGACTGGGACGTGCCGGCACCGGTCGGCGATGAGGCCTGCGCTTGGGTCGCGGCCTGGGGAGGCTGTTGTCCGCGCGGGTCGGCATTGAAGTTCTGGCGTTCGGCCGGCATCGCCGCCTGAGCCGCGCGAGCAAAGTCGGGATCGGCGCTGCTCATGCCGACGGTCAGGTCGCCACCGTCCTGCTGGAAGTGCAGCGAGACCTGCCCGAACTCGGCGTGGGTCAGCGAAGCGTGGGTCGATTGCGTAACCGAAGTGTTGCGCGCCGCGATCAGCCGATCGACCAGCGCGGCGAAATCATGGCGGGGCATCTCGACCACCGGCGCGGCCGTGACCGGGGTCGCCGTGGTCGGCCCCGTGGTGACGGGAGCAGCCATCAGGCTGGGCGACGGGCTATCGGCGAACAGAGTACCCGCTGCGGCCCCGGCACGCTCCGCCAGGACGGAGCGAACGGCCAGCGCGGGCTGAGCGGTCTGGGCGGTCTGGGCGGTCTGGGCGGTCTGGGCGGCCAGCGAAAGATCGGTCGGCGCGGCAGGACCGCGCTCGCCCAGGGTGGAAGCCACTTTGATCCGGGCGGCGACGGTCTTGCCGGCCGGCAGCGTGGGGCCGGCGTCGAGCGTGACGAACGGCACGGGCGCGTCGGTCGCGGGCACGGTCAGAACCGGCAAGGCAGGAGCGGCGGCGGCCGGGCGAACATCTGGCTGCACGGCGGGCTGCTGCGCGCCGACTTGCGCCTGGCCGACTTGCGGGGATTGACGCGAAGCGACTTCAGGCTGGTCTGTCACTGGCAGGATTGGCGCGGGCAGAAACTCGGCGACAAACGCCAGGGCTGGTGCCGCGGGGGTAACCGGCGCGGCCTGCTCGGGCGCATCGAGCGTGGTGGCGGAAGCTTCAGGATCGGCAGGGGCGCTCTCGGCCGTCTCGACGGCGACGCTCTCGGCCGTCTTGGCGGCGGCGGGGGGCTGGCCGGTGAGCGCGGCGGCCAGCATCTTGATGAGACTGTGCACCGGCGAAGCATCGCTCTGCTCCGGCTGGGGGGCTTCGGCTTGCGCGGCGACGACTTCGGGTGCGGCCGGTTTCGTGGTCAAACCGGTCGTCACGAGCTGAAGCGGTGCAACGGCGGTTTCCAGGCCGAGCTGCGCGGCATCCGGCAAATTCTGTGCATCACCCGGCAAGATCTTGCCGCCCGGTTGCCGGTTGCCGGCAGGGTCAGCGAAGGTGGGGAGCGGGGTAACGGCGGCGGTGGCAGCGTTCGGTCCAAGGTTTCCGGCCACCTGGCCCGCCAGGATATTCCCGAAAGCCTGGCTATCAGCGGTTTCCAGCCCAAGGATCGCCGATGCATCGATGGCCGGTCCGCTCGGGATCAGGGAAATCTGGGCAGGCATATCGACCATCGAATTGGATCCTCGCGACTGTGCGAAGGATACTATTCAAGGTCCGTGCCAATTGCCTTGCGGCCGCCCAGAATGGGCGTCTGACGGCGAGCGGCGAGATAGCGCGCCTCTTGCTGGGCGCGCTCCTCGACCGCGGCGCGGCGGCGTTCGGCAGCGGCCAGATCTTGCTGGCGGGTGTCGGCAATCGATTTCGCCCGCAGCGCGTCGGCGTGAGTATTGTCGCTGATCCCCTGCAATCCCCCGGCGAACCGGCCGATCTGCTGCAAGCCCATCCCGTCGCGCGCATCGCTGCGGCCCGCGTAATCGGCGGCGAGGCTCCCGGTGCGCACGGCCAGCGCCTGGAGCTGCGCAAGCGTGCCTTCGGCCTCGGCCGCCGCGGTGGCCGCGGTCTGCTTAGCGATGGCGCGGACGCGTTCGAGCCGCTGCAGGCGAACGAGGCGCTTGGCGTCAGCCGCCATGGACCACGCCGCCGCTCACGCCGCCATTTACGCCATTGGGCGGACCCAGGAGCTGGACCAGCGCGATAATACTGTCGTCGAGCGTGATGATCTGGCCGCCGGGCTGGCACAGAAAGCCAGTCAGGGCTTCGTGCATCGCGATGGCGCGGTCGATCACCGGATCGGCCCCGGCGCGATAGGCACCCATCAGCACGAGGTCGCGGTTGGCCTCGTAACTGGCGACGAGCGCACGGAATTCGCGCGCGAATATCTGATGCTGGGGCTCGGTGATATCGGTCATCACCCGGCTCAGCGAGGCGGCGATGTCGATCGCCGGATACTGCCCGCGCTGCGCCAGATCGCGGCTCAGCACGACATGCCCGTCGAGGATCGAGCGCGCGGTATCGACCACCGGATCGTCGTGATTGTCGCCGTCAGCGAGCACGGTGTAAAGCCCGGTGATCGAGCCACC
>JBDSOM010000073.1:0-12460 GCA_039914785.1 Novosphingobium sp. | reverse complement strand
TTCACGTCCTTGCCTTCGATCGCGGCGGTGTTCGACAGCCCCATGAAGGCGGCTTTGCACATGGCGTAATTGGCGTTGTTCGCCTTGCCGTAGAGCCCGTTGATCGATCCGGTCAGGACGATGCGGCCATACTGCTGCGCCGCCATCAGCGGAAACGCCTCGCGCACCATATGGAACGCGCCTTTGAGGTGGACGGCCAGGACGCTCTCGAAATCCTCGTAGGACAATTCGGACAGCGTGCCGCGGCGGACGTTGCCGGCGCTGTGAATCAGAATGTCGACCCGGCCGAACGCGTCGGTGGCGGTCCTGACGATGGCCTTGGCGCCGTGGGGTGTCGCCACGCTGTCGAGGCTGGCGACCGCTTCGCCGCCGGCGGCGCGGATTTCATTCACCAGCGCGCCGGCGGGGCCTTCCTCGGTCGCATCGCCCGACATCGAGACGCCAGGGTCGTTGACCACGATCTTCGCGCCGCGCGAGGCGAGCAGCAGCGCATGTGCCCGGCCCAGCCCACGGCCCCCGCCGGTGATGATGGCGACGCGGTTATCGAAGCGCAGTTCGGACATGCATTCTCTCCTGACGGAAAATGCCGTTACGCTATCGCCCCGCTCGCGCGCAACGCAGCAATTTCTTCGCTCGACAGGCCGAGCACATCGTGGAGGATCGCATCCGTGTCCTGCCCAAGCACCGGCGGCGCGGCGGGCTTGGGCTGGGCCTCGTCGAACCTGATCGAACGGTTGACGATCGGGATCGGGCCGAGCGACTGGTGTTCGACTTCGACGACCATCTCGCGGTGCGTCGCCTGCGGTTGACTCAGCGCTTCGGTCACGCCGAGGATCGGCGCGTGCGGCACTTCGAACGCGGTGAAGATGGCGACCATCTCGTCCACGGTATGCCGCCGCGTGAAAGCGGAGACGATCTCGTTGACTTCCAGCCGCGCATCGCGGCGCTTTTCCAGCGTGTCGTAGCGCGGATCGGCGGTCAGTTCCGGGCGGCCGATCGACTTGCAGATCCGGTCCCAGAACCCGGGCGTCAGGCACGCGATGACGATCGAGCCCCCATCAGTGCCATTGGCATTCTTCGCGGGGAAGATGCCGTAAGGCACGAGGTTGGGATGCTGCGAACCCTGCCGCGCGGGATCCTGCCCGGTGAAGAAGGCGAGCTGCGCGATGTACCCGAGCATGCCGATCAGCCCGTCCATCAGGCTCACGTCGATGAAGCGGCCCTTGCCGGTGCGCTCGCGCTCGTACAGCGCCGAGACGATGCCGATCGGGCCGTTGATCCCGCCGACGAGGTCGCCGAGCGGGATGCCGAGCTTGGTCGGCAGGCCGTCCGGATCGCCGTTCATCGACAGCGCCCCCGACATCGCCTGGAGTACGATGTCGAAGCTGGGATTGTCCTTGAGCGGCCCCGTCTGGCCATAGCCCGAGATCGCGCAATAGATCACCCGCGGGTTGACGGCCGATAGTGCCGCGTAACCAAGCCCGAGGCGGTCCATCACGCCGGGGCGGTAGTTCTCGACCACGATGTCGCACTTCGCGGCCAGGTCCTTGACCAGCGCGACCCCTTCGGGTGACTTGAGGTCGACCACGATCGACTTCTTGCCGCGGTTGACGCTGAGGAAGTAGTGGCTCTCGCCATCGCGCATCGGCGGGAAGGTGCGGGTCTCGTCGCCGGTGCCCGGCGGCTCGATCTTGATCACTTCCGCGCCCAGATCGGCGAGCGCCAGGCTGGCGGCAGGACCTGCCAGCACGCGGGTGAAATCGAGCACGCGGACGCCGGTGAGCGGCCCGCCCCAGGCGGATGGTTCGCTGGTCGTCATCGCGTCAGGCCAGGTTTTCGCGGAAGAACGCGACGATCGCGGCGTAAGCATCGCGGCCTTCGGGCATGCCGACCTGGTAGTAGTAGCAGTGACCCATCCCTTCGCCGACGATCAGCGTCGAGCGGACGCCGGCCTTGAGCAGCTGGGAATTGGTGAAAATCGCCGGGCTGAGGTCTATCGCCCGGGTGCCGGTGATGATCAGCGCCGGCGGAAACTTCGCCAGAACGTCGAGATGATAGCCCGGCCAGGCGCTGGGATCGTCGCGATCCGTCTTCGCGAAGTAGCCGCGCGTGATGTCGATCGGCGGGGTGTCGCCTGTCGGCGGCGGCGGGAACGACCCGTCGATGTAACCTGCGACATAAGCGGATTCGCCCGCGTCGAAGGGCACGCCGCCCGCCCCGAAGATCCCCACCGCGCCCGCTTGGGGCAGATCGTGCGCGGGCAGCCAGGCCGCGGCTTGCGCGGCCAGCGCGCCGCCGGCCGAGCCGCCGTAGATCCCGATCCGGCCGGGGGCATAGTCTGCGAGCAGGGCGGCATAGACCGCCGCGACGTCTTCGACGCCGGCAGGATGCGCGTGCTCGGGCGCCATCCGATAATTCACGCTGACGATGCGGGTGTTGGCGAGGACGGCCAGCGGAATGGACTCGATCAGCGCAACGCCGTCCCAGCCCACCGTGAACGCGCCGCCGTGCAAGTTGATCAGCACGCGGTCCGGATCGTGCCCACCGCCGGCCGGAATGACCGACATGACTTCGACGCCGCCGATCGTCTCGGTAACGATCTCGACCGGGAACGTTTCACGCAGCTTCGCGATTTGCGGCGCCACGTAAGCGTTGATCTGCTGGTGCCGGGCGATGATGTCCAGGTCCTGCGACGTGAGGTCCAGCGCGGGCATGGCTGCACGCATGCGCTGCATCGCCGCCGCTTCGCCGCTGACGAGGCTCGACACGGGCAAGATGAAGCCGGGCACCCGCACGTCGCCATTCGGCAAAAATTGCGGGGTGGCGACTCTCTCGGTCGTCATGCCTTCGGCGGTCATCAAGGTTCCTCTCCGGTGGTCTCAGTGCTGCCCGGGTCGATCGAGCGACCCTGCCGGCTTACGACAAGACCCGGACCTTACGCGAAGATCCGGGTCCCTGTCGTCCGGTCATTTTCCGGCAGCTTCAAGCATATTTGCCTGAAATCAGGCCTTGCTGGGCAGCTCGGCTACCGAGGTGCCGAATGCCGAAAGCTCGTCACGATGCGTGATCGCCTTCTGCTCGACCTCGATGTACTTCTTGCCGTTCTCTTCGTACTTCTTGGTGACCGTACCATCGATGAAGATCACGTCGCCATCCGGGTTGTGGCGGCGGATCTGGCAGTTCGACTTGTGCAGGAAGCCGGCGTCGCCGATCCAGTTGGTCATGTGGTGGGTCAGCCAGCTGCAACGCTCTGGGCCGTAATCGTACGCACCGGGGGCGCCGACTTCGAGAGCGAACTCTTCGTCCCAGTGAACGCGCTCGGGGCAGTCAGGCACATTGAAGCGGTTCTTGATGCCGAGGCCCGGGTGAGCCTGCTGCATTTTCCACGCCAGCTTGTTGGCGCGGATGTAGAGGCCGCCCCACCCTTGCGCATAGGCGATGAAGCCGGTGACCGTCATCGGGCCCTTGACCATGCGTGGCAGGACATCGCCGACGTTGACGTCTTCCCAATAACGGGGAGTCGCGCCGCGAACTTCCTCGTTCGCGTAGATGTCCGAGAACTGCGCCAGCTGCTCTTCGGTGAAAGGCTCCACGCGGCCGCGGGCTTCGGTGTACTTGGTGCCGCGCTCGCGCGCTTCGTCGCGGTCGGTGCGGAACACCCAGCTGTCGGCCTCGGCCACCATGTCGCCATGCTGGTTGTAGAAATCGACGTGATAGATCTGCTGGAACGAGCGCCCGGCGAACTTGGTCTGGTGCTCGACCAGGTCCTTCAGGTGCGCTTCCGACGAGATCGTGTCGTTGCGCAGGACCGGCTTGTGCCAGGTCCAGTCGGAGCCGGCCCACATTGCGTGGACGCCCGACAGGCCGCCCGAGTAGCCCGAGATGATCCGGTTGGTCGAGAACAGGAAGCTCGGCAGCGCGACGATCGAGCCGTACTGCGTGTTCTTCGCGTACTCGGGATCGGTCCACAGGCGGTTATCGTCGCCGATGCCGTGGGCATAGTGACGGATCGCGTCGCGCGAGGCTTCGTAGTTCCACGGCTCGACCGTGTTCTCGATGCGCACGCCGATGCGGTTGCGAAGGGACGCGAGGCCCTCTTCGGTGATCTTGGGGAATTTGTTTTCTGTGGCCATGTTCTCTTTTCCTCTGTGAAATGGGTTAGGCAGCGGCCGCTGCCGCTTTCGCGGCTTCCTGGTCGCGGAGCATCTTGCGATGCACCTTGCCGGCGGGATTCTTGGGCAATTCGGAGACGTATTCGACGATCCGCGGAAACTCGTGCTGGGCGAGCCGCTCGCGGGTGAAATCCTGCAGTTCCTTGGTGAATTCGGCGCCGCCCTCGCGGTTGGCGACGACGAAGGCCTTCACGACCTGGCCCCGCTGCTCGTCGGGCACCCCGATCACGCCGCATTCCATGACGTTGTCGTGGCGCAGCATGGTGTTCTCGATCTCGACCGCGGACATCGTCCAGCCAGCCGAGATGATCACGTCGTCGGCGCGGCCGCAATGGTAGAAGTAGCCGTCCTCGTCGGTCCGCGCGCGGTCCTTGGTGGAAAGCCAGCCGCCATCTTCGCCTTTTTTGGCCCGCCAGAGCATCAGTTCCCCGATCTCGCCGGCATCGGTTTGCGACCCGTCGGGCCGATGCACTTCGAGCTTTTGTCCGGGGACTGCCTTGCCGAGCGAGCCGGGCTTCACATGGAAGTCCTCGGCGCCCGGGTAGTTGACGAGCACCACGCCGATCTCTGTCGTACCGTACATGGAGCAGGCGGGAACCTTGAAGTATTCGTCGATCCACTCGAGCGTCGATGGGTCGATCGGCTCGCCCGTGTAGCTCAGCTTCTTGAAGTGGAAAGCGAAGTCGCCGCCTTTTCCGCTGTTCTTCATCATGCGGTAGTGGGTGGCGGCGGCCGACATGTTGGTGATGCCGAATTCGTCCAGCGCCTTCATCAGGCGAACCGGATCGAAGCGGCCGGCGAACGTGCCGGTGGTCACGCCCATCGCCAGCGGGGCGAGCGTGCCGTGCCACAGGCCGTGGCCCCAGGCGGGGCTGGACGGGCAGAAGAACTCGTCGCCCTCATAGTTTGCAGATTTGGGACGGATGCCGGTGCCGTAAAGGGCGGCGAACATCAGCGTGACGAGCGTGCGGTGCGAATGCTTGACCGCCTCGGGCAGTTCGCGCGTGGTGCCGCTGGTGTACTGGAACACGGCCATGTCGTTGGCCTTGCTCTTGGGAGTGTAAGTGGCTGGGTACTGCTTGATCTCGTCGAGCAGGCCATCGTCGGCGACGACGACGCGCGGGAGTCCGCTCTCATTGGCTACGGAGCGGGCGAGTTCGGCGCGCTCGGTGTTGGTGATGAGGATCGTCGGATTGCAGTCGCCCACGCGCAACCGCAGTGCATCGGGGCCGAACAGCGTGAACAAGGGCACCGAGATCGCCCCGGTCTGCATCGCGCCGAACAGGCAGACGTAGAACGGCAGGCTGGGCTCGAGCATGAAGGCGATGCGATCGCCCTGTTGGATGCCCTGCGCGTCGAGCCAGTGCGCGAACTGCGCGGCACCGGCCGAGATCTCGTCGAAGCTCAGGATCTCGTCCTGACCTTCCGAATGCGCGATCCGTACCGCTGGCCGGCCTGAACCGTCGGCGTGGCGGGTGATGCACTCGTGCGCGATGTTCAGGTGCTCGCGGTCGCCGTCGAACAGTTCCCACAGCGCGGCGGAGTTCGCGTGCGCCAGGGCATCGGCATAGCTCGTGTAGTCGGTCAGCTTGGCCATCGGGGGAGGCTCTCTCCATGTATTCTTTGGGCGTCGGCGACTCGCGCCGCGCCTTGTTGCAGGCCATGTGGCACAGGCGGCTTGTTATTGCAAATATAGAATGCTATTCAATATATAGAATTATAGCGATTGCGCTATGAGGATGTGTTTCATGAACGAACTCGCCCGGACGGTGAAGGACAGCAAGGCTCCCGCCATCGCCCGCGCCGCCGCCGTACTGCGCCTCCTGGGCAAGAGCGATACGGCCCTGCCGCTGCAGACGATCGCCCGCGAACTGGAACTGGTGCCCAGCACCTGCCTCTACGTGTTGCGCGCCCTGGTCGCCGAGGAACTGGTCGCCTTCGATCCCGATACCAAGCGATATGCGCTGGAAGCAGGCGTGCTCACGCTCGCCCGCCAATGGCTGCGGCGCAACCAGTTCGCCGATCTCGCGCAGCCGGCGCTGGAGCGCCTGTCGCAGCAGTTCGGCACGACGATGCTGGGCGTCCAGATCATGGGGCTTGAACACATCGTGACGGTCGCCGCCGCGCAAGGATCGGGCTATCAGCTGAACGTGCAGGTCGGCAGCCGCTTCCCCGCACTGCTGAGCGCGACCGGCCGGTGCATCGCGGCCTGGGGCAACTACCCGGAAGCCGAGCTGGAAGCTCGTTTCGCCAAGCTGCGCTGGGAAGAGCCGCCGACTTTCGCCGAGTGGCAGGAGCAAGTCGCGCAGACCAAAGTGCAGGGCTTCGGCATCGACGAGGGCAATTATATCGCCGGGGTCACCGTGCTGGCGGCGCCCGTGTGGCGGACCCCCACAAGCAACACCCGTGGCCGCCCGAGCCATGCGCTCGTCGCCATCGGCATCGGCGCCGCACTGAAGCGTAACGGACTGGAGGAATTGTCGGCCGCCCTGGTCACTGCCGCAGCGATGGTCACGCAACAGCTTGGCGGCTGATAGGCGTTGCCGCCTGAAATCGAGGAACGTCGGGCCGGCTCAGCCGTAATCGCTACGGCTGACATTCTTCAGGAGAAGGCTAACGGTTAACGTCACAAACGGTATTCGCGCAGCGCTGCTGGCGACGGTCTTGGGCTCGGGCTTGTTGCTAACCGCCTGCAATGACGAGCGTCCGGGGCGCAACCGCGACCACGACCGCCATGACCGCCATGACCGTGACCACGATCATGACCGCCGGGGCAATCGCCATTGAGCCGAGCGCGCCCTTGTAAAAAGCGCCGGCGGTAGAAACACGAAAAGGGGCGGAGCACATCGCGTGCTCCGCCCCTTTTGCTTGCCCGGTGCGCCAGTGGTTACCCGATGATCGACTTGATCTCGAGGTAGTCGTGGAAGCCGTATTCGCCCCACTCACGGCCGTTGCCTGAGCGTTTGTAGCCCCCGAATGGCGCGTTGAAGTCGAACCCGCCGTTGACCCAGATCGCTCCGGTGCGCACTCGCCGGGCGATATTGCGCGCGGCTTCGGCGTCCTCGCCCGAGACGTACCCACCAAGGCCAAACTGGCTGTCGTTGGCAATCCGGACCGCATCGTCGGCGTCGTTGTATGGGATCACCACGAGCACGGGGCCGAAGATTTCCTCGCGGCTGATGACCATGTCGTTGGTGCCGACGAACACCGTTGGCTTGACGTACCAGCCCTTGTCCAGTCCCTCGGGACGGCCGAGGCCGCCGGCGATGAGCGTCGCACCCTCGTCCAGGCCCTTCTGGATGTAGCCCTGGATGATGTTGTACTGAGCCTTGGAGACGACCGGGCCCATGGCGAAGTTGCCTTGGGGATCGCCAACGGAAACGCCGTCCGCGGCCTCGGTCGCAGCGGCGATCGCTTCGTCGAGGCGCGCGGCGGGCACCAGCAGGCGTGAGCCGGCCGAGCAGGTCTGGCCCGAATTGCCCATCATGCCTGCGGTCGCGCCGCTGACGTTGGCGGCCAGCGCCCCGTCGTCGAGCACGATCCAGGCGCTCTTGCCCCCGAGTTCCAGCCCGACGCGCTTGACCGTGTCGGCCGCGTCCTTCTGGATCTGGACGCCCACGCCTTCGGACCCGGTGAACGAGATCATGTCGACGTCTTCGTGCGTCGAGAGCGCATTGCCGATCACGCTGCCCTGGCCCTGGATCATGTTGAACACGCCCGCCGGGGTGCCGGCGTCGTGGAGGATCTCGGCGAGGATCTGCGCCGAATAAGGCGCGAGTTGCGGCGGCTTGAGGATCATCGTGCAGCCGGCGGCGAGGGCCGGGGCGATCTTGACGCAAGTCTGGTTCATCGGCCAGTTCCACGGGGTGATAAGGCCGCAAACGCCGATCGGCTCCTTGCGGATCAGGGTCGGCCCGCGTTGTTCCTCGAACTTGAATTCGCGCAGCACTGCCAATGCGGTCTGGAAGTGGCCTTTGCCCAGCAGGGTGTGGAAGCCGGTGCCCAGCGACAGCGGGGCACCCATTTCTTCGGTGACCGCCTCGCCCAACTCGCGCTCGCGGCGCAAGTACTCGGCGATGATCGCCTCGAGCAGGTCGATGCGTTCCTTGACGCTGCTGTCGCCGAACGTCGCGAAAGCGCGGCGGGCGGCAGCGACGGCTTTGTCGACATCGGCGGGCGAGCCGAGCGAGATCGTGCCCGATACGGCTTCGGTCGCCGGGTTGATGACTTCGGCGGTCTTGGCCGTGATCGGATCGACCCATTGGCCATCGATGTAGAACTTCAGATATTCGCGCATAGCAACTCCTGGGGGCTCATGAGTTTAAACGAAAAAGCCCGCGCCGCACCAATCGGCGCGGCGCGGGCCTGAATTTCGGTCCGAACCGCGTGGTTACTGGGTGCCCTCGGCGTACCAGGTCTTGAATTCGGCGTACTGCGGCTTGTCGGTCGCGTTGGCCTTGGGCTCGATCGGCACGTGGATCACGGTGACACCGCCGCGCGCATAAGCGCGGTCGATCGCCGGCCCCAGGTCCTCCGCGCGCTGAACGAATTCACCGGCGGCACCGAAGCCTTCGGCGATCTTGTCGAAGCGGACCTTGTTGGACCAGTGCACGCCGGGCTCTGCCGTGCCCTCGCCGAAGAAGCCTCGATAGACGCCGACCTCGAGGCCCCACTGGAAATCGACGCCGACGACGCAGACCAGCGGCAGTTCCTTGCGGACTGCGACTTCGAGCTCGCCGATGTGGAACAGGAAAGACGAGTCCGAGGTTAACAGCATGCCAGGGCGCTGCTTGCCGGTTTCCGCCTGGTCGCCGAGCATCGCGCCGGTCGCGTAAGGCAGGCCGGTGCCGATGTGGCCATAGTTCTGGTTCCAGATCACGTCGTTCGGCTTGGCCTGGTTGTAGGTCCAGCCGAACACGACCGTCGCGCCGCCATCGCGGATCATGATGCCGTCCTTGGGGAACGCCCGGGTCGCCTCGGTGATGAAGCGCGCGGTGTTCATCGGGACATTGCCGGTGCCGTCGTCGCGGGTCGTCGATTCGGTGTAGAGATCGGCGATCTGCTTGGCTTCGCGCTCGATATACTCGGCGATGCGCGGATGACCCGGCAGGCTGGCGCCCTTGAGCGCGCGGGTGAGCTGCGGCACGACCGCGCGGACGTCGCCGACAAGCGGCACATCGTACGACCGGTTGACGCCGATCGCGGTCGGATCCTGCTGGACGTAGATCCACTTGCGATTGGCTTCGTTGTCCACCCAGTGGCGCCAGCGGCCATAGTGGCTCGGCTCGCCCAGTTCGGTGGCCAGCGCGATCACGAGGTCGCTTTCGACCACCGCGTCGACCGATACTTCCGAGAAGCCATACGGGAAGGTGCGGTCCTCGAGGCCCGGGATGAAGCTGGTGCCGCCCGAAGTCTGGATGATCGGGCAGTTCAGCAGGTCGGCGAGTTCCTTGACTTTGGCACCCGAACGCGTGGTGTGGACGGCGTGGCCGACCAGCAGGATCGGCTTCTTGGCCGCCTTGATCAGCTCGACCGCTTCGGCGAGACGATCACCGTCGGCACCCTGATTGGTCAGGCGGTACTTGTGCGGCGGCAGGGCCGCGGGAACGTCGAGTTCGTCGAGGATAACGTGGCTCGGAAACTCGATGTACGACGGGCCGGGGGTGCCCGACATCGCGACGCGAATCGCCTCGCGGATGATCTCGTCGGTCTGGTCCGCGTATTCGATCGACGACGAATACTTCACCGAATCCTCGATCATCGGCTCCTGCCGGACGAACTGAATCCGGCCACGACGGACGCGGCGTTCGGTCACGCGGGCGCGCTGGCCGCCCATGAAGATGACCGGGTCGTTCTCGACCTTGGCGCACTGTATTGCCGGCATCATGTTGGCGAGGCCCGGCCCGAGCGTGCCGATGCACAGCGCGGGCTTGCCGGTGATGCGCGCGGTCGCGGCGGCCATGTGACCGGCCGATGCCTCATGATGCGGCGAGACGACGGTCCAGCCGCGCTTTTCGGCTTCGAGGAACAAGTGGACGAAGTTGGGATCGGGGATGCCGTAGAGCGTCTTGATGCCCTCGGCCTCAAACAGGTCGAGAATGCGCTTGTATACGGGCGTACCCTTGCTCGTCGTGGTCTTGGTGTCGGCGGGCTGATCGTCGTACATGTTCTCTCCCAACGATGTCGCGCGCACTGAGCGCTGCGCGATAAAAGGCAAAAGATTCGCGATTCCAGGCGAACCGCAAGACTGTCGCCGCATACGCGAATTGACCGCTAGCGCAAGGGTGCCGCCCCGTCCTGCGGGCCGCGCTCGCGCCCGCACAAGCCGATACCGCCGCAGCGTTATCGCGTGGTCAGCCGGCCGTGTGGACGGTTGCGACCATGCTTTTCGCGCCGGACTGCTCGGTCCACACGCTGGCCCCGGTGTCGCCCGGATCACCGCAAACGTTGAGCATGGTTCCGTCGAACGCCGGAGCCTGGCCGCGGAAATCGAAGCCGGTAATCGGCTGCTCTAACCGGCGCTTCGCGAGGTCGATCAGCAGCGTGGCCTGGAGCGGACCGTGAACCACCAGCCCGGGATAGGCTTCCTGGTCCATCGCATAAGGCCGGTCATAATGGATGCGGTGGCCGTTCATGGTCAGCGCCGAATAGCGAAACAACAGCACCGGATCGGGCAGTACATCCTCGCGCCAGGCGGCCGTCGGCTCGGGACCCGAAGCGCCAGGAGCGAGAATCGAGCCCGGCGCGGCGGCATCGCGGTAGACCAGGTCCTGCTCTTCGGAAATCGCCAGGCCACCGCCTCCGGCCAACTCATGGCGGACGGTCACGAACACCAGCGTACCGCTGCGCCCGGTCTTGGTCTCGACCTTCAGGATCGTGGAGGTCTTCGTCGCCGGTTCGCCGAGCTTGAGCGGCTGGATGAACTTCAATCGCCCGCCGGCCCACATTCGCCGGGGCAGGGGTATGGGGGGAAGAAACCCTCCCTTGGCGGGGTGGCCGTCGCTACCGAGGCCTTGCGGGGGCTGGACGTTCCAGAAGTACAACCAGTGGTGCAGGAGTGGCAGATCGTCTCCGGCCGCTAGCGGCGCAGCCTCCCCTAGCGCCGAGCGCAGCGCATTGCTGCGCGCCGGTTCGAGAACGTCGACGACCTGTTCGGCCTTGTCGACCCATGCGGAGAAATCGTCGCTCATCGTGGCTCCTGCGGTAGCGAAGTTCGCACCGGCTTCTAGCAGGCTTGATATATAATGCATTATCTTTATCGAGGGCGCATGAGCACCTCTCAAACCCAATCCCAGCCTTTGGCCGGCAAACGCGTGATCGAGCTTGGCACGATGATCGCGGCGCCGTTTGCGGCGCATATCTTTTCGCAGTTGGGGGCGGAGGTGATCAAGGTGGAGCCGCCGAGCGGGGATACGACCCGGTCGTTGGTTCGGGGCGGTCCTTCGGGGACGATCATCGCCTATAGTCATTCCAAGCGGGCGATCTGCCTGGACCTGACGACCGCGGGCGGGAAGGACATCTTTCGCAAGCTCGTCGCCACCGCCGACGTGGTGATCCACAACCTCGCGCCGTCGGCGGCGCGCAAACTCGGGGTCACGGCGGAGGACTGCGCGGTGGTCAATCCGGCCATCATCCATGTCCATGTAAAGGGCTACACCCACGGGCCGCAGGCCGACGACCTGATGACCAATCCGATCGCCGAGGCCGCGACCGGGGCGATGGACGACCACCGCAGCGACGGCCGTCCGACCCGGTTCGGGCCGAGCTATCACGACCAGTTCGCCGGCACTTACGCGGTGATCCGCGTCCTCGCGGCGATGCTCGACCCCACGGCCGACCGCCATATCGAGATCGGGCTTTACGAGACCGGATTGCATCTGGCGGCGCGCGATCTCGCGGGGGTGCAGCTCAAGACCCAGCTGCTCGGACGGCCCGAAAAAGAGGGCGGCGGCGAGTTCTCGATGCCCGGCTACGGCGCGTACCTCACCAGCGACGAACGCTGGGTTTACCTGCTGATCCTGACCGATGCCCACTGGGCCAAGCTCACCAAGGCGCTCGCCATGCCCGAGGACGGCAACGCCGACTACGCCAGGCTACGCGACCGCAAGCAGCGGCGCGACACCGTCGAGGCCGCGGTCAGCGTCGCAGTCGGCAAGTACGATTTCGCCGAGATCGAAGCGCGGCTGCGCGGCGCCGGGATCGGCTTCAACGAGGTCATGCCGCTCGAGCGCGTGCTCGACGCGCCCCAGGCGCACCAGCCCGGCAAGTTGCGCCAGGTCGATTTTCGC
>JBDSOM010000063.1:0-1808 GCA_039914785.1 Novosphingobium sp. | reverse complement strand
ACCGCGTGGCCGTTGGTCTCTGGGCATTTGGCCCCGCCGCCGAGCGGATGAGAGCCAGGAAGATAGCGCAGCGACACGAGAACGAGCGCTCCATCGAGCGTGAACGCGATAGCCTGGCCGCTACTGGGCTTCCAAGCACCGACACCGGACTATCGAAAGCGTCCGAAGTCACGCAGACAACCCTCGAAACGCGCCCGCCCGTAAGCGTGAGCCAGTTCCTGCTAACCCGCCACCCTGATCAGCAGCTTGCCCACGTTGCTGTTCCCCGAAAACACCCCCGCAAACGCCTCCGGCGCGGCCGCAAGGCCTTCCACGATCGCTTCTGGGACGGTGATCTTGCCCTCGCGAATCCAGCCGGCGATATCTTCGATCGCTTGCTGACCGCCGACCATGAAGCCGGCGAACCCACGGACCTCAAGGCCCTTGGCCATCACCGTGCGGAAGAACCCCGGCAGATGGTCGGGGCCCGGCCCTTCCATCCCGACGCCGTAATAGGCGATGTAGCCGCACAGCGGCATCCGGCCGCCGCGCTTCATCAGCGGCAGCACCGTCAGCGTCACATCCCCGCCGACATTGTCGATGTAGACGTCGATCCCCGTGGGGCAGGCCGCATTGAGCTGCGCCGCGAAATCTGGTGCCTTGTAGTCCGCCGCGCCGTCGAAGCCGAGTTCGCGGAGCGCCGCGCATTTTTCCGTGCCGCCGGCGATGCCGACGACATGCGCGCCGAGCAGCTTGGCAATCTGCCCGGCGAGCGAGCCCACCGCGCCTGCCGCCGCCGAGATGACCACCGTCTCGCCCGCCTTGACCCGGCCGATCTCGATCACGCACGCATGGGCCGTCTGCCCCGGCATGCCGAGCGCGCCGAGCGCGGTCGACACCGGGGCCAGCGCGGGATCGAGTTTACGTGGCGGGCCGCGGTAGTCCGACTTATCCGGGGCGACGACTGCATACTCGCGCCAGCCCGTGCGCCCTTCGACAATGTCGCCGAAAGCGTAGTCGCGGTGGTTCGAGATGACGACCGTGGACACTGTCGGGCCGAACATGACCTCGCCGAGCCTGGTATGCGTGGCGCCCGAGATCAACTGTTCGTCGATCGCGAAGCGGATCAGCGGATCGAGCGCCAGCCACAGCGTCTTCAACAGGATCTCGCCCTCGCCCGGCACCGGAATCGGCACGGTCTCGAGCGCGAAGTCCTCCGCCCTGGGATTACCCTTGGCGTAGGACTTCAGCACCACTTGGCTCATCATGCCGCTCATTTGTCGAGCCTCACCGGGACTCCCGACATGCCGCAATGGTCGAGCCCGACGAAGCGCGGTGCGGGCTGGCCGGGATCGAGCCGCAAGTTTGGCCAGCGGTCCATCAGGCCGCTGATGGCCGCGACCATCTCCTGCTTGGCGACGTCCATGCCGAGGCAGCGATGCGGGCCGAGCCCGAGGCCCATGTGGTGCTGTTTGGGACGATGGATGTCGAATTCGTCGGGCCGGTCGTACACCTTGGGATCGCGGTTGCCCGCGCCCAGGCAGATCTGCACCCGCGCGCCTTCGGGGATGACGATGCCTTCGACCTCGATGTCCTGCGTCGCGAGGCGCGGGAAGATCGGATCGGTCGGGCGCCAGCGCAACGCTTCGTCGATCGCCAGTTCGATCAGCCCGCGATCCTCGCGGCACTCCTCCCAAAAGTGGTAGTGGGTCAACAGCGCGTCGATGGTGATGCCGAGCTGACGCCAAGTCGTGCCGCCGCCGGCGAAGATGATCAGCTTGCAGTAGGAGAATATCTCCTGGTTGGTCAGCTTGCGGGTGCCGCCCTCG
>JBDSOM010000148.1:0-5947 GCA_039914785.1 Novosphingobium sp. | reverse complement strand
GAAGGGGGTGGCGACGGTGCGCGGTTCGGCGTCGAGTTCGGTGACTTCGCCGTCCTTGGCGGTCACGATATGGGGCACGAGGAAACCGGCGGCCTTCATCTGTTCGACCACCACCTTGCGGGCATCGAACCGGTCCAGGCCGAGGAACGCATCGGGGATCAACCCGTCGGCGGTCTGGACGACCTTTGCCTCGACATCGAACATATTGAGCATTTCCGAAGGCTTGAACCCCGCGCGCTTGCCCACTTCGAAGTCGTTGAAATCGTGCCCCGGCGTAATCTTCACCGCGCCCGAGCCCAGTTCCGGATCGGCGTGCTCATCCGCCACGATCGGGATACGACGCTTTGTGATCGGCAAAGTCACATGAACGCCTCGGCCGACAAGATCGGCGTAGCGTTTATCATCCGGATGAACCGCAACGGCCATGTCCGCCAGCATTGTTTCAGGCCGAGTGGTGGCTACTACAATGTAATCCTTGCCGTCATTGGTGAGGTAGCCATCCTCGAGCGGATAGCGGAAGTGCCAGAACCCGCCCTTGATCTCCTGGGTCTCGACCTCGAGGTCGGAGATCGCGGTCTTGAGCTTGGGGTCCCAGTTCACCAGGCGCTTGTCGCGGTAGATCAGCCCCTGGTTGTAAAGGTCGACGAAGACCTTCACCACGGCCTTGGTGAAGTGCGGGTCCATCGTGAATTGCTCGCGGCTCCAGTCCATCGAGCAGCCCAGGCGGCGCAGCTGGCGGGTGATGGTGCCACCGCTTTCGGTCTTCCATTCCCAGACCTTGGCGATGAAGTCCTCGCGGCTGTAGTTCGTCCGCTTGTCCTGCTGCGCCTCCAACTGGCGCTCGACCACCATCTGCGTGGCGATGCCGGCGTGGTCGGTGCCCACGACCCACAGCGCATCCTTGCCGCGCAGCCGCTCGTAGCGGATCACAATGTCCTGAAGTGTGTTGTCCAGCGCATGACCGATATGCAGCGAGCCCGTCACGTTGGGTGGCGGATTGACGATGGTGAAGGGCTGGGCGTTCGGCCGCTCGGGGCGGAACAGGCCGTTCGCCTCCCAGTGCGCGTACCACTTCGCCTCGATCGCGGCGGGGTCGAATGTCTTGTCGAGCGGGCTCGTGGAAGTCTCAGCGGTCATGGGGCGGCGCTTTGCCAGCGGGGCGGGCTTGGTGCAACCTTCACCCGATCCTCCCCCGCGCGAGGCGATGGAGCTGATCAAGCGTGCGATCATCCATGCCCTTGTCGCTTGGTCGTTTTTACCGCATGACCCGCCGCATGCGTGAGTGGGCAGATTTCTCCACCGATGGCGATACAGGCGGCGGCGCGACCCTTTCTTTCAAGGGTCCGTTGCTGGTGTCGACCGTCGGATTGATCGAGCGCCGCATCCGCGGGCTCGAAGAACCGCTGGCGCGCGTCGATCTTTCGGCCGTTCCCGCGATCGATACCGTCGGTGCGTGGCTGGCCTGGCGGCTGTCACGCCAGACGGGCGCCGAGATCACCGGCGCCAGCGACGAAGCCCAACGGCTGATCGACGCGGTGAGCAAGTCCAGCAGCGATGCCCCGATCATCCCGGCGCGCCTGCCCGTGCTCGAACGCGTGCCGGAGGGCATCGGCGCGTTGGTGATCGGCTGGAAGGATGGCGTCGTCGCCATCATCGGTTTCCTCGGCGCGTTGATCATGGCGCTCGGGGCGGTGATCATCCATCCGCGCCGGTTCCGCGTGAAGGCGCTGGTCCGCCAGCTCGAACTGGTCGGCATCTCGGGCCTGGGGATCATCGGCCTGATGAGCTTCCTGGTCGGGATCGTCATCGCCCAGCAAGGCGCGGTGCAGCTCCAGCAGTTTGGCGCAGAGATGCTCACGGTCAATCTCACCGGCCGCCTGGCCATGCGCGAACTCGGCATCCTGATGACCGCGATCATGGTCGCGGGGCGCTCGGGCTCGGCGTTCGCCGCCGAGATCGGGACGATGAAGCTGACCGAGGAGATCGACGCGATGCGCACGATCGGCGTCTCGCCGATGGAAGCGCTGATCGTCCCGCGCGTGCTCGCCTCGATGATCATGATGACGCTGCTGGGGTTCTATGCCGCGTGCATGGCGATCCTGGGCGGGGCGGTGATCTCGTCGTTCCAGCTCGAGATCCCGGTGTTCACGTTCCTGCGACGGATCCAGGACGTCGTGCCCGTCCACGATTTGTGGGTCGGGCTGATCAAGGCCCCGGTGTTCGGGCTGATCGTGGCGATCTGCGGCTGCTACCAGGGCATGCAGGTCAAGGGCAGTTCCGAGGAAGTCGGGCTGCGCACGACGATGGCGGTGGTCCAGGCAATCTTCATGGTGATCGTGCTCGATGCGTTCTTTGCGGTGTTCTTCACCAAGTTGAACTGGGGATGAGCCCCCGGATGGACGACGCCGTGGAGCAGGAAAGCCTCGACGAGGCGCGCGCCGAATTGCCCGCGCGCTTCGCGGGCGAACATCCGATCGTCGTCGAGGGCTTGCGCAACACTTTCGGCGAGAACGTCATCCACGAGGACTTGTCGCTGACGGTCAACCGCGGCGAGATCATCGGCGTGGTCGGGGGCTCGGGCACGGGCAAGTCGGTGCTGATGCGCTCGATCATCGGGCTGCAGATCCCCGACGCCGGCCGGATCGAAGTGCTGGGCGAATCGATCACCGACGCGCGCGACGATGCCGACATCGATATTCGCGCGCAGTGGGGGGTGCTGTTCCAGGGCGGCGCGCTGTTCTCGACGCTGACCGTGGCGGAGAACGTCGAAGTTCCGCTGCTCCAGTTCTATCCCGAGCTCGATCCCGAGCTGCTGCATGAAATCGCGCGGTACAAGGTCATGCTTTCGGGCCTCCCGCCCGAAGCCGCGGCCAAGTATCCGGCCGAGCTGTCCGGCGGCATGCGCAAGCGCGCCGGCCTCGCGCGCGCGCTCGCGCTCGATCCGGGGCTGCTGTTCCTCGACGAGCCCACGGCCGGCCTCGATCCGATCGGCGCCGCGGCGTTCGACCGGCTGACCAAGGACCTCCAGGAAACGCTGGGGCTCACGGTGTTCCTGATCACCCACGACCTCGATACGCTCCACGAAATCTGCGACCGCGTCGCCGTGCTGGCGGACAAGAAGGTCATCGCGGTGGGAACGATCGAGGAGCTGCTGGCTTTGGATCACCCGTGGATCCAGGAATATTTCAACGGTCCGCGGGGGCGGGCGGCGCTGGGTTCTCGGAAAGATAAGACCGTGGACAAGCCAAAAGCGCAGGGGGCATAGAGCACGACCATGGAAACACGGGCAAATCACGTCTGGGTCGGGGCAGTCACGCTCCTGCTGCTGGCCGCCCTGGCCGCCTTCATCATCTGGCTCGCCCGGTTCGGCGAAGGCAGCCAGCACGAGTACGACATCTTCTTCAAGCAGTCGGTGGACGGCCTCGCCAAAGGCACTGGCGTGTCTTACGCCGGCGTTCCGGCCGGGCAGATCAAGGACATCGAACTGTGGCCGAAAGACCCCAACTTCGTTCGGGTCCGCGTTTCGGTCGACGAGAAGATTCCGATCCTCCAGGGCACCACGGCGACGATCCAGGGCAGCTTTACCGGCCTTTCGAACATCCAGCTCAACGGCGGGGTGCGCGGCGCGCAACCGATCAAGGAGCCGGGGCCGAACGGCGTTCCGGTGATCCCGACCAAGACCGGCGGGCTCGGCGCGCTGCTCAACAACGCGCCGCTGCTGCTTGAGCGCCTGACCGCGCTGACCGAGCGGCTGACGCTCCTGCTGTCCGACCAGAACCAGGCGTCGATCTCCAATATCCTGGCCAATACGGACAAGCTGACCGGCAGCCTGGCGACAGCCTCGCCGCAAGTCGAGCGGACGCTCGCGGAGTTGCAGATCACCTTGCGCCAGGCGACCACCACGCTCGCCACGTTTGAGAAGGTCGGCAATTCGGCAAACACCTTGCTCGGCGAAGACGGCGCTTCGCTCGCCGTCCAGCTGCGCCAGACGCTGAAATCGGCGCAAGGCGCGATCGACGAGCTCAAGGGCACGCTGGGCGATGCCCGTCCGGCGGCGCGCCAGCTCTCGCAGAGCACGCTGCCCGCGGCCGAGGCCACGCTGCGCGACTTGCGCGCCGCGACCCGGGCGTTGCGCAGCGTGACCGAGAAAGTCGACGACCAAGGCGCGGGCTCGCTGCTCGGCAGCCCGAAGCTGCCGGAGTACAAGCCATGAGCAATCGAGCCATGATCAAGAGGGGCAATCGGGGCATGACCGCACGGATATGGCTGCAGACCGCGCCGCTGGCCGCATTCCTGGCGCTGACAGGGTGCGTGAGCTTTGGCGGTGGCAAGACCCCGCCGACGCTGGTCAGCCTGACCGCGGCCAGCGCGCCGGCGGCCGGCAGCAACGTCCGGGGCACGCTCAAGGAAGCGCTGGTCGTCGCCGAGCCCGAGACCGACCGCCGCCTCGCCGTCCAGCGCATTCCCGTCCAGATCGACGACGCCAATGTCGCCTACCTGCAGGACGCGCAGTGGGTCGAGCGACCCGCGCGGCTGTTCCGCAGCCTGCTCGCCGAGACCATCCGCGCCAAGAGCGGGCGGCTCGTGGTCGAGGACAACCAGGCGGAAGCCACCGGCAGCACCCGCCTGGGCGGCCGCCTCCTCGACATGGGCTACGACGCGCGCCGCCAGGCCGTCGTCGTGCGCTACGATGCGATCCGCGAGAGCGCCGGGGGCGTCATCGCGACCCGGCGGTTCGAAGCCGTCGTGTCCGGGATCCAGCCCAAGACCGCGTTCGTCGGCCCGGCGCTGAACCAGGCGGCGAACGATGTCGCCCGGCAGGTTGCGGACTGGGTGGAGTAAGCGCCGAAGCGGGCCTAAGCGTCCCGCCGGGCCATTTCGGCAAAGCGCATCGCCGCGGCGAAGGTGGCAAAGCGGTTTTCGCGCAACACCATCGCGTCATCGTCCTTGCCCCAGATTTCCGCCTGCCAATCCTCCTCGAGGTTGGCCGCGGCCCACAGGGCATAAGGATCGGCATCGCGTTCGAGCGCGGCCAGGCCTACCGCCAGCGATGCGGTCAGGCTGGCGAGAGTGTGCAGCGCGGCAAGCTCGAAGTCGTCCTTGGCGGCGATCACCGCTTCGAGACGGTCCAGCGTTGCAGTGGCCTGAGCCTGGTGGATCACCCCGCTAACCCGCGAGAAATGCACATCCCAGCGCCGTTCGGTCGCGGCCAACAACGGCTCCCACATGATCAACTGGCGGCCGTGCAGCGGCTCGCCTTCCTCGGCGCGGTAACACAGCGTATCGGTCTCGGCGAAAGCCAGTAGCGCGCGGACCGCCGCAGGCCGATCGGGCGCGACGACGTCGAGCGCGTAGTCGGTCAGGTCGCGCAGCACGAACAGTTCTGGCGCAAGCTCGTCCTCTTGCGCGTTCCACTCGGCGGCGAGGGCGGCAGCGAGCTTTTTCGTGGGGACAAGCTGCGCCCGGCCGGCGACCGTCTTGATCGCCCGTCCGTCGAGCGCAACGCGCCATGCTTCGTCCAGGCGCTCTGGCGCGGCGTCTTTGTAGAATCGCTTCATTTCGGGGTCTTCCAGCGTCGTGCCAGCAAAGTGGGCACGAACAGGGCATCGAACAAGCCATTGAGCAGCAGGAAATAGCCTACCGGCGCTGGCCAGGCGAGCTTGCCGTTGAGCACCAACATGCCAAGCAGCACCATCACCACCCCGGCCAGGCGGACCGCCTGGATAGTGAAGTAGCGCAGCTTCGCCGGGTCGCTGCGCGGTGAACCGTCGTCGGTCATCGCAGCAGGTACTCCGTCAGTTCTGCGGGGGTCGCGGCGACGAACTCGGCACCGGCCGCGATCAGCTCCGCGGGCTCGTGATAACCCCAGGCGACCCCGATCGCCGGCACGCCCGCGGCGATGGCCATCGCCATGTCGAATGCGGTGTCGCCGATCATCACGCTGTTG
>JBDSOM010000181.1:0-10704 GCA_039914785.1 Novosphingobium sp. | reverse complement strand
ACATCGACGACGTCGTGCTGGTCGGCGGCATGACCCGCATGCCGCGCGTGCGTGAAGTCGTGAAGGAATTCTTCGGCAAGGAGCCCCACACCGGCGTGAACCCGGACGAAGTCGTCGCCATGGGCGCGGCGATCCAGGCCGGCGTGCTCCAGGGCGACGTCAAGGACGTACTGCTGCTCGACGTGACCCCGCTGTCGCTCGGCATCGAGACGCTGGGCGGCGTGTTCACCCGCATGATCGACCGCAACACGACGATCCCGACCAAGAAGAGCCAGGTCTATTCGACCGCCGAGGATAACCAGCAGGCGGTGACGATCCGCGTGTTCCAGGGCGAGCGCGAGATGGCGGCGGACAACAAGATGCTCGGCCAGTTCGATCTCGTCGGCATTCCGTCGGCTCGCCGCGGCGTGCCGCAGATCGAGGTTACGTTCGACATCGACGCCAACGGCATCGTCAACGTCCATGCCAAGGACAAGGGCACGGGCAAGGAACAGCAGATCAAGATCCAGGCTTCGGGCGGTCTCAGCGACGCTGACATCGACCAGATGGTCAAGGACGCCGAGCAGTTTGCCGAGGACGACAAGAAACGTCGCGCCGGAGCCGAGGCGAAGAACAACGCCGACAGCCTGGTCCATGCCACCGAGCGCCAGCTCGAGGAGAACGGCGACAAGATCGACGCCGCGCTCAAGAGCGAAGTCGAGGCCGCGCTGGCCGAGGCCAAGACCGCGATCGAGAGCGGCGATGCCGAAGCGATGACCGCCAAGACCCAGGCGCTGACCGATGTCGCGATGAAGATGGGCCAGGCGATCTACGAGAAGGAACAGGCCGCGGGCGCGTCTCCCTCGGGCGAAGCCGAAGCGCCCGCCGGGGACGAGGACGTGGTCGACGCCGAGTTCTCGGAAGTCGACGACAACAAGGCTTGATGGACGTGCGAACCGCCTGCCTCGCTCGTATAAACGAGACGGCAGGCGGTTTCGCCGGGGGTTATTATGGCGACGGCTGAGGTCGATTTCTACGAACTGCTCGAGGTTGAGCGGACCGCCGACGATGCGACGATCAAGACGTCGTATCGCAAGCTGGCAATGAAGTTCCATCCGGACAAGAATCCCGGCTGCCAGGATTCCGAGGCGCGCTTCAAGTCGATAAGCCAGGCTTACGACTGCCTGAGGGACCCGCAAAAGCGGGCGGCGTATGACCAATACGGTCATGCGGCGTTCCAGAACGGCGGTGCGGGGGCCGGACAGGGCGGCCAGGGTTTCTCGGACATCGGCGATATCTTCGAATCGTTCTTCGGAAGCGCGTTCGGCGGTGGTCAGCAGCAGGCCAGGCGCGGCGCCGACTTGCGCTACGACATGGAAATCAGCCTCGACGAGGCTTTCCACGGCAAGACCACCTCGATCGAGATCGAAGTCTCCCAGGCATGCGAGCCCTGCGGAGCCTCGGGCGCCGAGCCCGGCACCGGCAAGCGCCGCTGCAACTTGTGCGGCGGCCACGGTAAAGTGCGCGCGCAGCAGGGTTTCTTCATGGTCGAGCGCACCTGCCCGACCTGCCACGGCCGCGGCGAAGTGCTCGAAAAGCCCTGCCATATCTGCCGTGGCGACGGCCGGGTCGATCGCCCGCAAACGCTCGAAGTGCAAATCCCCCCCGGCGTCGACACCGGCACGCGGCTGCGCATGGCCGGCAAGGGCGAGGCGGGCCCGTTCGGGGCACCGCCCGGCGACCTCTACATTTTCTTCCACGTGACCCGGCACAAGATGTTCGAGCGTGACGGCACGACGCTCATCACTCGCGCGCCGATTACGTTCACCTCGGCCGCGCTGGGCGGCGAGATCGAAATTCCCGGCCTCGATGGCGAACGCGTCCGGGTGATCATTCCCGCCGGCATCCAATCGGGCAAGCAGTTGCGCCAACGCGGCGCCGGCATGCCCGTCCTCCAAGGCCGCGGCCGCGGCGACATGGTGATCGAGATCGCGGTCGAAACGCCGACCAAGCTTTCGGCGCGGCAGAAGGAACTGATCCGCGAGTTGCAGGAAAGCGAGACGGGCGACGAATGCCCGGGCTCAAAAGGGTTCTTCGATCGCTTGAAGGAAGCGTGGAGCGATCTGGCGGGGTGATGCCGAGCGGAACAACCCGCTCCACTCCGGCTAGGCGTTGGCAGGATCTTTCTCCGCTCCCCGCCTGGGAGAGGTAGCGTAGCTGGCTCCGTCAGGAGCCAGCGGAGCCAGGAGCGGGTTCGCCCCGCAAAACCTCCTCGCGAATCCCCGGCACCAACCCTGGATCGACCTTCAGCCGCTCCTCCTCCTCATCCAGAATCGCCAGGAACGCCTCGCGCTTGAATGCGGCCAGTTCTTCCGGTCGCAATGAAGCGCCGTCGGGCAACGCCGATGCGATCAGGTCGATCATCCGTTCCGCGCCGTGCAGGCGGCCCCACAAATAGTCGTTCTCGCGGTACGCCCGGCTGAAGAACGCCCCGAAGTTATAGAATTCCACCCCGCGCAGCGTCGCCTGGGCCCCGCCGCTGCGGATCGACAGCGCGTCGTCGGGCGAGATTCGATCGACTTTCACCGGATCGAACTCGGTCAACCCTTCGCCGCGCAGCAAGGGCAGGGTGACGGTGTCGTAGAACGGGAAACCCAGATACGTCAGCAGCACCTTGCGCCGCAGCGACTGCGGCATCTGGGCGAGTGCGGCGGCCAAGACCGCATCGACGACAAGATCGGTCACGGACAACTGGCGGCGTTCGGCGATGTGGCGCAGCACCGCGTCGGGGTTCTCGAACACGCCTTGGGCGATCGCGGGAAAATCTTCGCCCAGCGAGAACGGGTTCTCCCGGTCGAAATACAACGCGAGCGCGCGATAGACCGCATCGCGCGCCGCCTCGCGGGCTTTGTCGGGGACGTCGGCATCGTCCTCCCAGTCCTCGCTCAGCCGGCGCGCGAGCAGGCGCAGGCGGCGAATGCGATGCGGCAAGTCGTGGGCGCGAAAAAACTCGACCGCTGCCGCCGAAACGCCGCCGGCCTTCACGCCGGCGACGCGTTCCAGCCCCTGGCCAGCGAGGTGGGCGAGCAAGTGCTGGGCGATCGGATCGGGGGTGGCCAACGCCAGGCCGGGCGTGGCCTCGTGGATCGTCGCGGCGAGCGTATCGACGATGCCGGCATACTTGAGCTGGGCATAGCCGTTGTAGGCGTAGCTCGCCCGGTCTGCCGCCGCTTGCTGCGCCTTGCCGCGCCAGGCGGTCAGGCGCTTCACGGTCGGCCGATCGAGGAAGAAGGTATTGCCGAACAGCTTCTCCACCGCTTCGTCGACCTCGGGCTGCAAGGCGTCGACGATGGACCGCAGCCGGCTCATCTCGCGCGATTGCGCCGCGAGGACTTCGAGGTTGTCGCGCACCGGCTGCTCGCGCGGGATCGACGAAAGCGAGCCGAAGATCACCGAGAACCACCCGGGCGGTCGCGGATCGCCGCGCGCCAAGCCGCCGACGCGATCGGGGCGCGGGTCGATATAGACGAACCGCCGGTCCACTTCGCGCTGGGCCGGGCGCCCGCGCAACACACCCATTGCTTCGGCGAATGGCGCATTGACCAGCACCGACCCGTCGATCAGCGAAACGCCCTCGGCGTCGCCGCGCCGGGAGTGTTCGGGCATGACGCTGGCGATGAACTTCGCCCGGCTGTCCCAGTCGAGCGCGCGCTCGTTGGCGAGTGTGTCGATTTCCGCGAGTTGCAGCGCCGGAAACGCCCCGGGAACGCTGGCGGTGGCGCGGGCCGCGAAGACCATGTCGAGGAGCGGGGCAATCGCCTGTCCGCCCTCCGTTGGCACGACCGCGTCGATGGCGATCGACATGCGGTGCTCGCTCTCCTGGACGAGCGCGGGACTGTGCAACCGAAGCGTCTCCATGTGGCCCTTGAAATCCGTCACGGTGACGAACAGGTCGAGTGGATGACCGGGGGGAAGCAGGGGCGAGCCGGTCTCGCTCTTGGCCATCGTGTCGAGCGCGTCGGCGATCAGGCGAGAGAACCCGAGGCCGCTGAACGGCGGTTCAAACCAGCGCGAGCGGATCAGGCGGGATAGCTTCGAGCGCACCTCGCTGCGTGTTTCCCTGGCGACACTGGCGGACACCACGTTGCCGGGCCGGGTCAGCATGAACCACACGATCGGCATCGCCCACATCTTCGCGAGGCGGGACCATGGCCGCGCATCGGGATCAAGCAGGACGTCGACGTCGGCGCATTCGAGCCACAGTTTGGTCAGCGGCTCCAGCGACTGGCCCGAATGGATCGCCTGAGCGAGGAACACGCCATTGAGCCCGCCCGCGCTCGCGCCGGCGACGATATCGGGCAGCACCCGCAGGCGCAGGCCGTGCTCGGTCTGGATTTTCTTGAGGAGGCGAAGATAGAGCGCCTCGGTTCCGGCGGGATAATCCTGCCCGCCATGGAACGCGCGGCTGGCACGGGCCAGCTTCCACAGCTCCTTGGTGACGCCGTGCATGTAAACCGCCAGGCTGACCCCGCCATAGCAAACCAGCGCGATCCGCAGCTCTTTCTGCCTCATGAAACGGGGAATGGCAGAGCATCGTCCCTTGCACCAGAGCGTATCGCGGCGACGATAGGTTATCGCGCAGCATCGCCGCGGCGAACAGCGCTGGCCGGCGCTGTTCAGCAGGGGCGATGCGGCTAAGCTGCGCCCCAGGTTTCGTTACGGAGAATGGACCGTGCGGGAGAATGGGAGGCAGAGCGACATGACGCGGATCACTTCGATCGAACAGCTGCGTGAGATCATTCCTGCGCCAAGCGACAAGGCTTTCGCCAAGATCCGCGACCGCCTGTGCGGGCAAGGCATCGCGCTGGTCGAGCGATGCCCGTTCGTGATCCTCTCGACGATCGGGGACTGGGGCATCGAGGTCAGCCAGCGGGGCGGGGACCCGGGTTTCGTGGAAATTGTCGATGACCGCACCCTGTTGATCCCCGAGTATCGCGGCAACCAGTTCGCTCTGGCGCTTGGCAACATCCTTGCCGATCCGCGCGTCGGCTTAGCGCTGCTCCGGCCCGGAACCGACGAAGTGCTGCGCATCTCCGGCCGGGCGAGCCTGCTTCGCGATGCCGAGACGTGCGAGCGGCTGTCCGCCGGCGGCCATCCTGCCGTTCTGGCGATCAGGATGGAGATCGATCGGGCGGCATTCCACTGCCCTCGCTCGGCGCGGAGGGCAGGGCTGTGGCAGCCAGACCGGTGGGACGCGCCCCAACAAGTCTCATTCGGGCGGATTTATGCCGAGGCGCTGCACGCGCCCGAGGTTCGCGAGGCGTTCGACCGGATGGCCAAGGAAAGCGACGCGAAGCTGTACTGACGGCTTGCGTTCCTAATCTGTTCTCGTCTAGCGTCGAACGATGGCCAAGCCCAAACGTAAATACGCCTGCCAGGCCTGCGGAAGCGTAACCCATCGCTGGCAGGGACAGTGCGCCGATTGCGGCGAGTGGAACACCCTGGTCGAGGAAGCGCCGGAGACGGTGTTCTCGGCCAAGCATCACTTGTCGTCGGGCGGGCGGGGGATCACGTTCGAGCCGCTCGATGCGCCGAGCGAACGCCTGGTCCGGCGCAGCACCGGCATAGCCGAATTCGACCGCGCGCTGGGCGGGGGCCTCGTGCCCGGCTCGGCGATCCTGATGGGCGGCGATCCGGGGATCGGCAAATCGACCCTGCTGCTCCAGGCGGCGGCACAAATCGCGAAAGCCGGCGGGGACGTCGTCTACATCAGCGGCGAGGAAGCGGCGGGGCAGGTGCGGCTGCGCGCCGACCGGCTCGGGCTGGCCGGGGCGCCGATCCGGTTCGCCGCCGCCACCTCGGTCCGCGATATCCTGACCACCTTGGGCGGCATGCCGGCACCCGCGCTGCTGGTGATCGATTCGATTCAGACCATGCACTCCGACCAGATCGAAGGCGCGCCCGGTACGGTTAGCCAAGTGCGTGGCTGCGCTTTCGAGCTGATCCGTTTCGCCAAGGAAAGCGGCGTCGCGCTGGTGCTCGTGGGCCATGTCACGAAGGACGGCTCGATCGCCGGCCCGCGCGTGCTCGAACACATGGTCGACGTGGTCATGGCCTTCGAAGGCGAGCGCAGCCACCAGTATCGTATCTTGCGCAGCCTCAAGAACCGCTTCGGCCCGGTCGACGAGATCGGCGTCTTCGCGATGGCTGGGGCAGGGCTGGAAGAAGTCGCCAATCCGTCGAGCCTGTTCCTTTCGGGCCGTGAGGACGTGGTGCCAGGCAGCGCGGTGTTCCCGGCGATGGAAGGCACACGGCCGGTTCTGGTAGAAATCCAGGCGCTGATCGTGCGCCTCGCCAGCGGAGCGACCCCGCGCCGGGCGGTGGTCGGGTGGGACTCGGGCCGGATGGCGATGCTGCTGGCGGTCCTGGAGGCGCGCTGCGGGCTGAACTTCTCGTCGGCCGAGGTCTATCTGAATGTCGCCGGGGGATACCGGCTGGCGGATCCGGCGGCCGATCTGGCGGTCGCCGCAGCGCTGGTCTCGGCGCTGGCCGACAAACCTTTGACCGGCGGCGCGGTGTGGTTCGGAGAGGTTTCGCTCGCCGGGGAGATCAGGCCGGTCGCCCATGCCGGACTGCGTCTGCGTGAATCGGCAAAGCTTGGT
The DNA here is from genome assembly GCA_039914785.1 of Novosphingobium sp. Classification (GTDB taxonomy): domain Bacteria; phylum Pseudomonadota; class Alphaproteobacteria; order Sphingomonadales; family Sphingomonadaceae; genus Novosphingobium. The sequence goes on along the minus strand of JBDSOM010000181.1, from coordinate 4,063 downwards.
TTTAAAGCGGCTTGCGGTCCGGCGGACGCGGCAGCCGGGGTCGCGGGGATGGCCTACAAGGGCATCTCGCTGCTGCCAAATCTCGTTGACCGGATACTGGGCGACGCCTAATCAGCTAGGCGATGACGGGCTTCGACATTGCTGTTTTGCTGTTGGTCGGCCTCGGCGCCGTAACGGGCTTTATCCGCGGGTTCGTGGAAGAAGTGCTGGCCCTGCTGGCGTGGATTTTCTCGCTCGTCGCGATCCACTATTTGCACACCCCGGTGACCGATTTCCTTGTGCCCCGCATCGGCACGCCGTCGGGCGGGGCGGTGCTCGCCTTCGCGATCCTGCTGCTGATCCCGTATGCTGCGGTAAAGCTGCTGGGGAACTGGCTCGGCCGGGCGAGCCGCAACTCGGTCCTCGGTCCGATCGATCGCGTCCTCGGGTTCGGCTTCGGTGCGGTCAAGGGCATCCTGATCGCCGTGGTCGCGTTCTCTGTCCTGGTTCTGGGCTACGACACGGTCTGGGGACCGAAGGGCCGGCCGGACTGGATCACCCAGGCACGAAGCTACCAGTTCGTGAATGCCAGCAGCGAGGCGCTGGTCAAGATGATCGCCGAACGACGCCGCGAGGCCATCGAAGCCGACGCCGCCGAAGCGAAGAAGTAGCATGGCTTCCGCCACGGCGCTCTACACGCCGGAAGTGCTTGCGCTGGCTACCAGCCTGGCGCGCTACCCATTGCACGACGATCTGCCGTTTCGCGGAGCGGCCCGCTCGCCCAGTTGCGGCAGTTCGCTGGAACTCGGCATCGCGCTCGATAGCGACGACCGGATTTCCCGCATCGGACTGCGCGCGCACGCTTGCGCGATCGGCCAGGCCGCTGCAGCGATTTTCGGGGCTGCGGCACCCGGCCGAAGCAGCATGGAGGTCGCGCAAGCCGGACGCGAGGTGGCTGATTGGCTGACCGGCGGCCCGCTGCCGGCGTGGCCGGGCATCGGCGCAATTGCTGCCGCAGCTGCTTATCCCGCCCGCCACGGTGCGGTATTGCTCCCCTGGCGCGCGGCGCTCAGCGCGCTTCCCTCCAACGCGGCGGATCGCTAGAGCGTCGCCGAACGAGACATCGGGGGAGTGTATGGCGCAGGAAAACGGGGCAGCAGCGGTTGAGCCGAGCGCATCGGACATCAGGCTGGTGATTGCCGCCTCTTCGGCCGGCACGATCTTCGAATGGTACGATTTTTTCATTTACGGCACCCTCGCCGCGATCATCGGCAAGGCCTTTTTCCCCGCCGACAACGCGACGCTGCAAGTCCTCCTGGTGTGGGCCGGGTTCGCCGTCGGGTTCGGTTTCCGGCCACTGGGGGCGATCCTGTTCGGGTTTCTCGGTGACAAGCTGGGACGCAAGTACACCTTCCTCGTCACGGTCACGCTGATGGGCATCGCCACTGCCGGTGTCGGCCTGATCCCGTCGGCCGCTTCGATCGGGCTCTGGGCTCCGGCGATCGTCATCCTGCTGCGCATCCTGCAGGGCCTGGCGCTTGGCGGCGAATACGGCGGCGCGGCGATCTACGTCTCCGAACACGCGGCGCCAGAGCGCCGCGGGTACTTCTCGAGCTACATCCAGGCCAGCGTGGTGGGCGGGTTCGTGCTGTCGATCATCGTCGTGCTGGCGTGCCAATTCGCCTTCGACAAGGCGACGTTCGAGGCCTGGGGCTGGCGCCTGCCGTTCATCCTGAGCATCGTGCTGCTCGCGGTTTCGTTGTGGATGCGGCTGAAACTGTCCGAGAGCCCGGTGTTCCTCGCCATGAAGGCGGCGGGCCATACCGCGCGCAATCCTTTCGTCGAAAGCTTCACGTATCCCGGCAACAAGAAGCGCATTTTCGTCGCGCTGTTCGGCGTCACCGGGGTGCTGACCACGATCTGGTACACGGCATTCTTTTCCAGCCTGTCGTTCCTGAAGGGTCCGATGCGGGTCGATGCGGTGACGGCTGAATGCGTGATCGGCGTTTCCGCGCTGGTTTCGATGGGTTTCTACCTGCTCGTGGGCAAGTGGTCCGATCGGATCGGCCGAAAGCGGCCTATAGTGATCGGGGCCGCGCTGACGCTGGTGCTGCTGTTCCCGCTGTTCTGGGGCATGGCGGCATTGGCCAACCCGGGTCTCAAAGCCAGCGCGGCGGCGGCGCCCGTCGTCGTGGCTGGCCAGGCCTGCGCCACCGATCCGTTCGCCGACCTGTTCGGCCGCAAGCAGAGCGATTGCGGCAAGTTGCTCGAAACCCTGACGGCGATCGGCGTGCCCTACTCGGTGGTCGCTGGCGACCGGCCAGCGCTGACCGTCGGCACCGCTCCGGTCGCGATCGACCCGGCTTGGCTGGCCGACGGGAAGGCCCGCAAGTCCGGCGTCGAGGCTGCACTTTCGGCCCGCGGCTTCGATTTTTCGGTGCAGAATCCAAGCTTTGCCGCACTCGCCGGGATCGCCATCCTGCTGATGACGCTCGGCGGCCTGTCGGCGCTGACATATGGCAGCGTCGCGGCGCTGCTGACCGAGATGTTTCCGCCCCAGATCCGCTACAGTTCGATGTCCATCCCCTATCACATCGGCGCGGGGTATCTCGGCGGGTTCCTGCCGCTGATCGCCAGCTACATCAACGCCCGGACCGGCGACGCCTTTGCGGGGTTGTGGTACACTTGGGCGGTAGTCGCTTTCGGCCTGCTGGTCGCGATTTGGGGTCTCAAGGGTGGTAAGGCGCGTGACTTTAGCGATGCCCCTGCCTGACGCCGACTTGCCCGAGCAGCCGTCCCGCGCGCTAAGCCTGGCCATCGACGCCGCGGCTCTGGCGGGGAACTGGCGTGCGCTAAGCGATTTGTCCGGATCGGCGGCAGCCGGCGCGGCGGTCAAGGCAGACGCGTACGGCATCGGCGCCAGGCAGGCCGTGCCGATCTTGCGTGATGCCGGGTGCCGGGATTTCTTCGTGGCGCATTGGAGCGAAGTCGGCGGCATCCACGGTCTCGTGCCGGCGGAGTGGATCTCCGTGCTGCACGGGCCACTGACCGACCAGGATGCCAGTTTCGCGCAGCGTACCGGGGTCAGGCCGGTCATCAACTCGCTCGGCCAGGCGCACCGGTGGCTAAATGCAGGCGGCGGGCGGTGCGACCTGATGGTCGATACGGGGATCAACCGTCTCGGCCTGCCACTGCAAGATCTGGGCGACGAGGCGATCGCGCGGCTCGATGTCGACGTGCTGATGTCGCACCTTGCGTCGGCGGACGAAGACGTGCCGCTCAACGCGGTCCAGCAGCAAAGCTGGCACGGCGTCCTGGGGGCGGTGCCGCATCGCCGCGCCAGCCTGGCGAACAGCGCGGGGATCGCGCTGGGCGCGGACTATCACGGCGATTTGACCCGCCCCGGCGTCGCGCTTTATGGCGGCGTCCCGCGCCCGGAGCTTGCCGGCAAGATCCGCCAGGTAGCCCGGCCGTGCGCGGCGATCATGCAAGTCCGCGATCTCCAGGCCGGCGACAGCGTCGGCTACAACGCGACCTACGTTGCCCAAGCGGCGATGCGCGTGGGCGTCATCGCGCTGGGCTATGCCGACGGCTACTTGCGCTGCTGGTCGAGCAAGGGCCGGATGCTGCACCACGGACGGGTGTTGCCCGTGCTCGGCCGGGTCTCGATGGACATGACCGTGATCGACCTTTCCGCCGCGCCGGACCTGGGCGAGGGCGACTGGATCGAAGCGGATTATTCGCTGCCCGATGCTGCGGCGGCGACTGGCCTTTCGCAGTACGAATTGCTGACGCTGCTCGCAGACCGATTCGCCCGCTGACGGTCGTGAATTTCGGCCATGCTGCGCAGCAAAACGCCTTGTTGCGCTGCACATACTGCAGGTGCTAAGCCGCTATGCAGCAAACGCGAGGAGAGATGCGTGATGGCTGCAAAGATGAATGAGGGCGAAACGGTCATCATCAAGAAGTACGCCAACAGGCGACTCTACAATACGCAATCGTCGAGTTACATCACGCTGGATCATCTCGCCAAGATGACCCGTGAAGGCATCGACTTCAAAGTGCTCGACGCCAAGAGCGGCAC
>JBDSOM010000166.1:0-2702 GCA_039914785.1 Novosphingobium sp. | reverse complement strand
GGCGCTCGATGGTCAGCGTGGTCGGGGTCTCGAACCAGGCGTCGAACGCCTCGCGGATGAACAGCTTGCGACTGCCGGGGGTGGTCGGCAGCCAGTTGCGCGGGCGTTCGGGACCGCCGATGAACAGCTCGAAACGGCCTTGTGCGTCAGCTTCGATCTGGTGGCCGAAGATGTTCGTTTCGGGGACGTCGCCGAACGGTTCGTGCAGCGGTGCGAACCGGGCGCCGGGAGCCAAGCCGGGTCTAGGACCTTGCACCGTGAGGTTGAACCACCGCGCCGAGCCGCGCGTTCCGGTGATCTTGTAGGCATAATCGCCCGAAATCCACGCCTGACGATAGGTGAAGTCCGCGACGTCACCGCCCAGCTTCATGCCCGGATGCGTGAAGTAGTGGATCTGCGGAAACGCCGGATCTTTGGTTTCCAGCGCCAACGGAAAGGCTTGCCCCAGGTTCTGCGTAAGGAACCGAAGCGCGTCGGCGCGCAGCAGCGGATCGGCGGGATTGGCGTCCTTGAACGCCAGGTCGCCGGCCTCCTTCAGGCGCTCGCAGAACGCATGCCAGGCGCGGCGCAGCGGTTCGTCGGCGGGTCCGTCGCCAAAGGCCATGTCAGGCTCCGAGTTTCACGAGAAGTTCCGAAAGATTCTCCGCCGCCCGGCGGAAGGCGGTGCGGTGGCCTTCGGCGTCGATCCGCGGGCCGGTCAGCTCGATGTCGAACGGCCCCGCGTAGCCGAGCGCGAGGAGCTGGCCGATCAGCCGCTCGAGCGGGACCGCCCCGTCGCCCGGCACCGCGCGGCACGGGGTCGAGCGGTCGCCCAGCACGTAGTCGCTGACCTGGACGAGCCGCGCCAGCGGCATCGCGCGAGCGAACTTGGCCGCCAGCCCGCCCTCGAACCAGCACGCGCCAAGGTCGATGGTGACGCCGATCCCCGCCATTTCGGCGAGGCGGATCGTGTCGTCCAGCGTATGGGCGATGTGGATATCGGCGTTGAGCAAGTTGGCGGTCTCCACGCTCAGCTTGATCCCGTGCGCCGCGGCGACGTCGCGGCACGGAGCCACCAGCGCGGCGAACCGCAGGGCGGCGGCCTCCCAATCGAGCGCGCCGCGTCCCCCGGTCACCAGATAGACGTGCGCCATGCCGAGCGCCGCCGCGGCCTCGATCGCCCGGCTCAGACTTTCGGCCGCGCCGCCGCGGTCTTGCGCGAGGTCGGGGTAGCGCGCGAAGCGCTCGGCCATGGTGGCTGCCCGCGGGCCGCCGGCGGCGAGCGCCGCCAGGGTATCGGCGAACGCTGTCGGACCGAGCATGAGCGGATTGGCGAGGGTCATGTGTTGGACGCCGATCTCGCGGCAGAACGCGATAAACGCCGCCGTGGGCTCGCTGAGGAAGCCGACCTGATGAAGGCAAACGCGCGGGTGCATGGCTAATTTCTTTCCCTCACCGCAGCTCCATCTCGACCCCGAAGCGCTCGCGGAACGGGCGGAATTCCTCGTTCAGCGCGGCGAGGTCGTAGCCCGCGTCGATCAGGACCTGGCTCGAATACGCGAACTTGCCATGGCGGTCGGGTTTGTTGTCCGCCAGATATCCGCGCATCGCCGCCTCGGCTTCCGGCGTGAGGTCGCGGCCGGCGAAATAATAGTAGCTGCGCAGGGTTTCGATCGGATCGGCCACGAAGTCCTTGTAGCGGACATGGTGGACCCGCGAATCGTAGATCAGCGGGTTCGCCAGAGTGTTGGCGATGCTCGCCCGCACGCGCTCGACGTGCATTCGCGCCTCCGCGACCAGATCGATCGGCCCGACGATCCCCGCCATGATGTCGGCCATCATCATCGTGGAGGAGGCCGCGACCTGCACCGGATCCCGGTGGAGATAGACCAGCGTGGCGTCGGGATAAGTCTCGAAGAATTCCTTGAGGCGGAACCCGTGGAAGCCCTTGCACACCCAGAACTTGCGGGGCCGCCGGTACTGCAGCGCCTGGAGCATCATCTTGTGGATGCGGTTCTGCGCGGCGGCGTCGGTTGGCAGGCCTTGCGAGAGAGTCTGCATCGGCACGCGCCACCACGCCGTCGGCGTCATCACCCGGAAGTCGAAGGCCCAGGTCCGCTCGTCCTCCGGCAGACCGCCCCCCAGCATGTCATTGTAAGGGTGGCAGTGCAGCCACTTGCCCATCTTGGCATTGATCTCGCGCCACTCGTCGTCGGCGAGCGCGATCCGGGGATCCGCGCCCCCTCCGGCGCCTTCAACCACGCCGGGCGGGGGCGAGGGGTGCATCACCTCCCAGAAACGCAGCGCCCGTGCGCCGGGGTCGGTGCTCATCAGCGCGTGCATCAGCGTGGTGCCCGAGCGCGGTTCGCCGGTCGCGAACATCGGGCGGTCGATGATCTCCTCGCCGAGCGGGTAGATCTTGCGGTCGCCGAAGAATTTCAGCCGGTCGGTCAGCAGCCAGTGGATGTTGGCGGCCGCCGCCGCGCGGCCCGCCGCCTCCATGGGGATCGCCGCGATATGCGCGACGGCGAGTCCGAAGCGTTCCGGAAACGTCGGGTCACCCCAGTCGCCGAGCCCGGTAGCCTTCCCGGCGTCGGCGAGCAGCGCTGCCGCGTCGAGCATGTCAGGCTCCCACCAGCCGCTGGATCTCGTCCTCGGTCTCGCGCACTTTGGCCGCCGAACCGGCCGCGAACCGCGCCCCGCCCATGCTGCCGTATTCCATC
>JBDSOM010000157.1:0-15796 GCA_039914785.1 Novosphingobium sp. | reverse complement strand
CAACATCCATCACAGCTTCCTGCCCGGATTCAAGGGCGCCAAGCCCTATCACCAGGCGCACGCGCGCGGGGTCAAGATGATCGGCGCGACCGCGCACTACGTCACCGCGGACCTGGACGAAGGCCCGATCATCCACCAGGATGTCGAGGCGATTACCCATGCCGACCGCCCGGACGACCTCGTCCGCAAGGGCCGCGATATCGAACGGCGGGTGCTGGCCGAAGCGGTTCGGCTGCACCTTGAAGACCGCGTGCTGCTCAACGGCAGCCGCACGGTGGTGTTCAGGAGTTGAGCCCCAGCCAGCGAGAATGGGAGTACGCGCGGTGCAAGTAAACGGGCTCGATCACGTCAACGTCATCGCTGCCGATCTCGACGAGACGATCCGGTTCTACCAGGATGTTCTCGGTCTCAAGTTCGGCGCCCGGCCGAGCGAGATGAATTTCGCCGGCGGCTGGCTGCTCGACGCGGGCGGCCGGGCGATCATCCACCTGATCACGTTCGATCCCGCGCGCCACGGCGAGCAAGAGCGCCGCTCGATGCCGACCGGATCGATCGACCACGTCGCGCTGGCCTGCGCCGACTTTGCCGGAACCGTGAAGCGCTGCGAAGACCTGGGCGTTGCCTACCGGGTCAACGACCGGAAATACGGGGCTTTGCGCCAGGTGTTCATCACCGACCCCAACAACGTGACGCTTGAGCTCAATTTCGCCGGGGAGTGAGCTTATCCTTCCGCGATGAACCGCGCCCATGCCGGCGCGTCGGCGTGCGGGCTGATTTCGGGCAGCCAGTGAACCACCATAAGGCCGCGTGCAGCGACCTTCGGCATCCCACGGAGGCGGTGGTGGCGGTAGAAAAATGCCGAGACCCGCCAATTCATGATGCAGTGAACGTGGACCGGGCCCTCGTCGCGCGCAAGGGCTGCGCGGAAAGCGGCGAAGTGGCTGTCGCTTGGCGCGCTGAACGGCACCGGGATGTGGGTGTAGCGGATCGCGCGCGCTGCCAGCAGTTCCGCCTCGTTCGGCATCGCGCCAGGGGAATCCACTAGCGCCAGGTTGATCACGTGGCGCACGCCGAGATCGCCCAGCGCGGCGATGTCCGGCGCGGTGAGCCGCCCCGAAGTGGTGACGGCGGGGCCTAGCCGCTGCCAGCAGGCGATCGCCTCCGGATCCGCCGCCATCTTTCTCTCCCGTTGACCTCGCGCGCCCGAACTTGCACGCTGCCCGCCAGGGGAACTCGGGGCAAGCTGAGAGGCATGATTCATGTGCGATGATTTCACCGCTGCCGACAACGACGCCGCGCTCGCGCGCGCAGGCATGAGCCGGCGGGAGTTCGCCGCGATGGGCGCCGCTGCGGCGCTGGCCGGCTACGCCACGTTGGCCGGGGCCGCCACCACGCGGTCCGCGCTGACCGAACGCATGGTCCAGGTCCCCACTCCCGACGGGATGGCCGACGCCTTCCTGGTCCATCCCGCGCGCGGCCGGCATCCCGGGGTCATCCTGTGGCCCGACGTGCTGGGCCTGCGCGAGACGAAGAAGGCCATGGGCCGCCGCCTCGCCGCCGCGGGCTACACGGTGCTGGTGGTGAATCCGTACTACCGCACGTTCAAGGGCGAGCTCGGCCTCGATTTCGCCGCCTTCCGCACGCCCGCGGGGCAGGCCAGGCTGGGCCCGGCCAGAGCGGCGCTGACCGCCGAAGCGGTGACCCGCGATGGCGCGGCCCATGTCGCGTTCCTCGATACCCTGGCGGCGACCGACAAGCGCCGGGGCATCGGCAACCAGGGCTATTGCATGGGCGGCCCGTTCACGATCCGCACCGCCGCGGCAGCCCCGAGCCGCGTCAAGGCCGCGGCCAGCTTCCACGGCGGGGGCCTGGTCACTGCGGAACCGAACAGCCCGCACTTGTTGCTGCCAACGACCCAGGCGTCCTACCTGATCGCCGTCGCCAAGAACGACGACGAACGCGCCCCGACCGACAAGGATACGCTCCGCGCCGCCGCGGTCGCGGCCAAGCGCCCGGCCGAGATCGAAGTCTATGCCGCCGACCACGGCTGGTGCGTGCCCGATGGCGCGGCCTACAACCAAGTGGAAGCCGAGCGCGCCTGGGCCCGGCTGCTGGCGCTCTACGCCAAGCTATAATCCGCGAATCCGCGCGCGCGGTGTTTGCTTGCCACCCGTCCCACCCGCGCTACCATAGCGGATTATGGATGAGGTGATGCAAATGGGCGGGTTTCTGATCGCACTTCTGGTGCTGGTGTTCGTATTCCTGCTGATGGGGGTGCGCGTCGTCCGGCAGGGGTACGTCTATACGATCGAGCGGCTCGGCAAGTTTTCGCTCGCGGCGCACCCGGGCCTGCATGTGATCATCCCGTTCATCGATCGCGTCGGCCACAAGGTCAACGTTATGGAGCAAGTGCTCGATATACCGGGGCAGGAGATCATCACCCGCGACAACGCGATGGTCGGCGTCGACGCAATTGTGTTCTTCTCGGTGCTCGACGCGGGCAAGGCAGCTTACGAGGTCTCGAACCTCTATGTCGCGATCATGCAGCTGACGACGACGAACTTGCGCACGGTGATGGGCTCGATGGACCTCGACGAGACGCTGTCGAAGCGCGACGAGATCAACGCCAAGTTGCTGATGGTGATCGATCACGCGACCTCGCCGTGGGGCGTGAAGATCACCCGCATCGAGATCAAGGATATCCGCCCGCCGCTCGACATCTCCAATGCGATGGCCCGGCAGATGAAGGCCGAGCGCGAAAAGCGCGCCCAGATCCTCGAGGCCGAAGGCAGCCGCGCGTCGGCGATCCTGCGCGCCGAGGGCGAGAAGCAGGGGGCGATCCTCCAGGCCGAAGGCCGCCGCGAGGCCGCGTTTCGTGACGCCGAAGCCCGCGAACGCGAGGCCGAGGCCGAAGCCAAGGCGACCCAGATGGTCTCCGACGCGATCGCGTCCTCGGGCAGCCAGGCGCTCAACTACTTCATCGCCCAGAAGTACACCGACGCGGTCAGCCAGTTCGCGACTTCACCCAACGCCAAGACGATCCTGTTCCCGATCGAGGCGACGCAGCTGATCGGCACGCTTGGCGGCATCGGTGAATTGGTGAAGGACGCGCTTGGCGGCGGAAGCGGCCCGCCCGCCGCTTCGCCGCGCCAGCCGCGGCCCAGTGTCCCGCCGACGGCCCCGGGCGCGCCGCGCGAGTGACCTGGCTCGAAACGCTCGATCCGCACTGGGCCTGGCTGGCGCTCGGGCTCTTCCTCGCGGTGGCGGAGATCATCGTTCCGGGGGTCTTCCTGATCTGGCTCGCCGGGGCAGCGATCCTGACCGGGGTGCTCGTCTGGATCGTCCCGCTCGGCCTCGCGGCGCAAATCGTGATTTTCGCGGTGCTGGCGATCGTCGCGGTGTTCAGCGGCCGGCGTTATCTGAGCGCCCACCCCGTGGTTTCCGCCGACCCGCTGATGAATGATCGCGGCGGGCGCCTGATCGGCGAAGTCGTGGTCGTGACCAACGTGATCGAAAGCGGCAGCGGGCGCGTCAAGTATGGCGACAGCGAATGGCTGGCCAAGGGCCCGGATGCCGAACCCGGCACGCGGATGCGCGTTGCCGGCCACGATGGCACCGTGCTGCTGGTCGAGCATTTGCACTGATTCACCCGGTCGGCGGGAACTTGCGGCACCGGCCGGTGCTCTCCATATTCGCCGCAAGGAGAATCCCATGACCGACAAACTGAACCTGTCCGACGCGGAGTGGCGCGAGCGCCTGAGCCCCGAGCAGTACGAGATCCTCCGTCACGCGGGGACCGAACGCGCCTTCACCGGCAAGTACGAACAGAACAAGGCGGCGGGAATGTACTTGTGCGCGGGCTGCGGCGAGCCGCTGTTCGCTTCGGACACCAAGTACAATTCGGGCTCCGGCTGGCCGAGCTATACCGCGCCGGTCGCCGGCGAGGCGGTCGAGGAACTGCGCGATACCGCGCATGGGATGGTCCGCACCGAAGTGCGCTGCGCCAAGTGCGAAGGGCACTTGGGCCATGTCTTCCCCGACGGCCCCGGGCCCGAAGGTTTGCGCTATTGCATCAACAGCGCCAGCCTCGACTTCAAGCCGAAGGAATAGCGCGGCGAGCGACAGCTGCGGGCCGGCAATCGGGTTGTTAACGCTGGGTTAGTCGTAGACTATGCACAGGCGCGGCAGTTATGCGCAGTCCGCGCCGAACGCCCGCGCCGAATGAGGATACCACGAACCCGATGGCCAGAGCCGACACTCCCCGGCGCGGCGGTTCCGCCGCCCCGCCGCCGCGATCGACGCCTCCTGGACAGCGCTCGTTCCTCGGCCGCTGGTTCCGGCGGCTGTTCGTCTGGGGGTTGGCGATCGGCCTGCTCGCGGTCATCGGGGTGGGCGTCGCGGTGGCGCTCACCGCGCGGTCGCTGCCGAGTTACGAAGAGCTCAAGACCAGTCAGAACGGCCAGATGATCGTCGTGCGCGCGCGCGACGGCAGTGAACTCGTCTCGCTGGGCCCCAGCTATGGGCGCTGGCTGCCGTATGCCGAAATCCCGCAAGTGATGAAGGATGCGATGATCTCGGTCGAGGATCGGCGGTTCCGCTCGCACCCCGGGATCGACGCGATCGGCCTGCTGCGCGCCGCCAAGGTACGGACCGAGAAGGGCGTCTGGCGCCAGGGCGCGTCGACGATTACCCAGCAGCTTGCCCGCACGGTGTTCCTCAACAATTCCAAGACGTTCGACCGCAAGGTCCGCGAGGCGGTGCTGGCGATGGCGCTGGAGTGGAACTTCTCGAAGGACCAGATCCTCGAGCTTTACCTCAACAAGGTCTATTTCGGGGGCGGCGCGTACGGCGTCGATTCCGCCAGTCGCAAGTTCTTCGGCCACCCAGGCTCCCAGATCAGCCTGCCCGAGGCGGCAATCATCGCCGGGCTGGTCAAGGCGCCGTCGCGCTATTCCCCCACGGCCGACGCCAAGGCCGCGGTAAGCCGCGCCAAGGTCGTGCTGGGCGTGATGGTCGATGTCGGCACAATCACTGCCGCACAGGCCGCCGATACCGATCTCGACGTGAAGTTCGCCGCCGAGGGCAGCCAGAATTCGGTGCGCTATTTCACCGATTGGGCGCTGCCCCAGCTCGACCTGATCCTGCCGGAAACCGACGAGCCGATTGAAGTCTGGACCACGCTGGATCCCGGCCTGCAGAAGGCGGCGACCGCCTCGGTCCTGGGCAACGTGCCGAAGGGCTCACAAGGCGCGCTGGTCAGCCTCGATCGTGACGGTGCCGTTCTGGCGATGGTCGGCGGCACGGACTACGTCACCTCGAACTACAACCGCGCGGTCAACGCGGTGCGCCAGCCGGGCTCGGCGTGGAAGCTGTTCGTCTACCTAGCCGCGCTCGAGGCGGGCTACAAGCCCGACGATCCCGTGGTCGACGAGCCGGTGACCATCGGCGGGTGGAGCCCCCACAACTCCGGCGGCGGCTATGCCGGGCAGATCGATATCCGCACCGCCTTCGCTTATTCGAAGAACACCGTCGCGGCTTCGCTCGGCAATGCCATCGGCTTCGGCTCGGTCGCCTCGATGGCGCGGCGCTTCGGGATCAGCACTCCGATCACCACCGTGCCCTCGATGGTCCTGGGGACATCAGACGTGCGCCTCATCGACATGACCCGCGCCTTCGCCTCGGTTTCGGCCAAGGGCGTCTCGGTCGAGCCTTACGGCATCACCAAGGTCACCTCGGTCGATGGCACAGTGCTCTACACCCGCCCGGTGCGGCAGGGTCAGGTGCTCGTCGCGCCTTATGTCGCCGCGGGCATCACCGACCTGCTGCAGACGGCGGTCAACATCGGCACCGGCCGTGCGGCGCAAATCGGCCGGCCGGTCGCGGGCAAGACCGGGACCACAAGCTCGAACAAGGATGGCTGGTTCCTTGGCTTCTCCAGCGGGGTCACCACCGGCGTGTGGATGGGCCGCGACGATGCGAAGCCGGTCGCCGGCCTCCAGGGCGGCCACGCGCCTGCGCGCGCGTTCGCGGCGTACATGAAAGTCGCGGTCGCGAAGCGCCCGGTCGAGAACTTCGATACCGACCTGAAGTTGCCCGAATGGCAGCTCGAGCCGGACGATGAGGCGCTATCGGGAGATCCGGACGGCTACTTCTACACCGACGAGCAAGGCAACCTGATCGACCCGCGCAAGGACGACGGCTCCGGACCGGGTGCCGTGCCGCCGGAGATGTACGAGGATGGTGCGGCTCCGCCCGCTGCGGCGAACGAAGACTTCCTGGGCCAGGCCACCGGGCGCGTGCGCCCGGACCCGCAGGCCCAGCGCCAGTTCGGCAGGCCGGGGACCAACGAACCGCCGCCGAGGGTGCGGCCATCGCCGCCAGCAGCCTTCGCGGACTAACAAAAAACGGGCCGCCTCGGGAAAGGCGGCCCGTTCTTGTTGGGGCGTCGGGCTCCGCGGGTTTAGCGCAGGCGGATCGGAATGTAGGTCGCGGGCTGACCGCGGCGCTGGACCCGCAGCAGCAGGGCGGGGCGGCTCGTCGACTTGGCGGTTCTCACCGCGACTTCGAGGTCGGCGATCGTCGCCACGTTCCGGTAGTTGGCCGACAGGATGATATCGCCGCGCTGCAGGCCCTTGGCGGCCGCGTCGGACGAGGCATCGACCGCGTTGACTACCAGGCCCTGGGTGGTCTCGGGTGCGCCGAGTTGGCGGGCGATCTGCGGGGTCACGGTTAGCACCGAAACGCCGAGCGACTGTTCGGCAACGCCTTCGCCCTGCCGCTTGGGCGGGTTGTTGAAAGGGTTTTCGCTCTCGGCCTGCGGCGCGGGATCAAAGGTTTGCTTGGCAAGCTCTTCCTCGGTGGGCCGGCGGGCGACGAGCGCGGATACGGTAAGGCGCTTGCCCTCGCGGACCAGTTCGATCGGGATGCGGGTGCCCGGCGCGGTGTTGGCGACGATGAACGACAGCGACTGCTGGGGCGAAACATCGCGGCCCGCAACCTTCAGCACCACGTCGCCGGCCTGGATCCCGGCCAGGGCCGCGCCCTTGCCCGGCTCGACCGCCTGGACGAATTCGCCGCGGTTGTGGGGCACGCCGAGCGAATCGGCGAGATCCTCGTTGAGCGGCTGGACCCGAACGCCCAGGTAACCGCGTTCGATGGTCTGGCCAAGCTTGAGGCGCTCCACGATCGGTGCTGCGGTCTCGGCGGGGATCGCAAAGCCGATACCGACGCTGCCGCCGGTGGGCGAGTAGATCGCGTTGTTGATCCCGATCACCTGGCCCTTCATGTCGAACATCGGGCCGCCCGAGTTGCCGCGGTTGATCGCGGCGTCGGTCTGGAGATAGCGATCGTAGGCGCCCGAACCGGTGGTGCGAGTCACCGCCGAGAGGATCCCGGAGCTGACCGAACCGCCGAGGCCGAACGGATTGCCGATCGCCAGGATCCAGTCGCCGACGCGGGCATTCGCGCTGTCGCCGAAGCGGACGAACGGCAATGCCTTGGGCGAATTGATCTTGAGCACCGCAAGGTCGGACGCGGCGTCGCGGCCGATCAGCTTGGCCGGGAATTCGGTGCCGTCGGGCATGGTGACGGTGATCGATTCGACCTCGCCCTGGCCGTCGGCGGTGATCACGTGGTTGTTGGTCACGACGAAGCCGTCGGCCGAGATGATGAAGCCCGAACCGAGCGACTGCGCCTCGCGCGTCTGCGCTCCGCTGCCGCCGCCGCCCTGACCGGGCCCACCGAACAAGTCGGCGAATGGGGTGCCGGCGAAGGGGTTCGCCTGGGCCGCAACCTTGATCCGCTGGCGGGTCGAGATGTTGATCACCGCTGGCTGGAGTTGCTGGACGAGGTCGGCGAAGCTTGCCGGCGCGCCCGCGCGCGGAACCGCCGTCTGTATTTCGCGCGCATCGTTCTGCGCGACCTGGGCACCGGCGAAGCCGGTGGTGAGGGACAGGGCTGCGCCGCCGAGCAGCAGCGCGGTGGTCACTCCATAAGCATATCGCACGGTTTTCACGTCCTTCAGTTTCCTTGTCTCGAGCGCCGTCCGCAGATCGCGGCGACGCCTTGGATTTTCCCCCAGCCCCAGTTCGTAATCGTAGCAGTGCTTGAATCTTGGTGCATCATGCCCAGTCATCCGAATGTCGATCTGAACCAACATTGAATGCCCATTGCTTCACCGCTTTATTTGCCCCGGAACTGGCGCAGATAATCGTTGTCGGGCGACAGGATGATCGAGCTGCCGCTCTTGTTGTTGGCGTTGGCGAACGTCGTCGAATAGCTCTGCATGGCCCGGTAGAAATCGTAGAACGACGGGTCCTTGTTGTAGCTGTTGGCATAGATCCTGGCGGCTTCGGCTTCGGCTCCGGCCTGAAGGATCTGGGCCTGCTTCTGGCCTTGCGCCTTGATCGTCGTCGCGACCTGCTCGCGGTCTGCGACCATCCGGGTGAAGGCGCTGTCGAGCGGCGTGCCCTCGGGCAAGTCGGCGCGCTTGATCCGCACATCGATGACCTGGGCGCCGTATTCGCGCGCCTCGCGGTCAAGCCCCTCGCGGATATTCCGCATCGCCGCGCCGCGGTCGGCGGTCAGCAGCGACTGGAACGTGCGCTTGCCTAGTTCCTGCCGCAGCACCGAGGCGAGGATCGGCTGGAGTTGCTCGTTGACCCGCTCGGTCGAACCGGCGGTGCGCACCATCTTCACCGGATCGATGATCCGGAACCGGGCGAACGCGTCGACCTCGAGCGGGCGGCGGTCGACCGAGAGGACTTGCTGCCGCTCCATGTCGAGCGCCATCACTCGGCGATCGATCCGCACCAGCCGCTCGAAGAACGGAATGCGCATGATGAGCCCGGCACCGGTCATGCCGTAGTCGGCGTTCGGCTTGAAGCGATTGATCACGCGCACCGGTTCGCCCAGGCGCACCACCACGGCCTGCTGCGTCTCGGGCACGACGACGACGCTGGCGAGTGCGGTCAGGGCCGCCGCGGCGAGCACCACGACCGGGATGCGATATTGGCGCCACAGCGCTACAGGGTCCGGCGCCCTCATGGTGCGGGCGCCGGTTCGGCCTGGCTGCGTTTCCGCAGCTCGGGCAGGGGCAGGTATGGGGTCACGTTATTGCCCTCGACGATGATCTTGTCGTTGTTGCTCAGCACGCGCTCCATGGTCTCGTAGTACATGCGCCGCCGGGTCACCTCGGGGGCCAGCTTATACTGCTCATAGACCTGGTCGAACGCCGAAGTATCGCCCTGGGCCCGGGCGGTGATCTGCTGAACATAGGCTTGCGCGCGGCTGAGGTCGCGCTGCGCCTCTTGCTGGGCGACGGTCACCTGCTGGAACGCGCCCACGACTTTGGCGGGGGGATCGACCTTCTTGAGGTCGACGCCCTGGATGATGACGCCCGACTTGTACGAATCGAGGAGCGCCTGCATCCGCTGGCGCACGCTCTGCTCGACCTGGGCTCTGCCCGCGCCGCCCATGACGTCGGCGAGCGGCAATTCGGCGACCGAGGCGCGCATCGCCGCCTCGGCCACTTCCTTGACCGTGGCATCGGGATCGTCGAGCTGGAATTTGTAGTTCTTCAGGTTCTTGATGTTCCAGCGGACCAGATAGCTGAGATCGACCAGGTTCTGGTCGCTCGTCAGCATCAGCTTCTCACCCTCCTGGTCGGGGATGTTGAAGCGGTTGATCTTGGTCACTTCCTCGATATCGACATCCTGGATCGGCCAAGGCAGCGTCAGCGAGACGCCGGGGCCGATTGTGTCGGTGTACTTGCCGAATGTCGTGACGATCCCTTCCTGGGTCGAGCCGAGCTGGTGTGTCGAGCTGATCAGCAGCAAAGCCACGATCCCGCCGCCTACGATCAACGGACCCCAGCTACGCCCGTCGGGACGTCGGGGAAATCCGGGGAAGCCGCCACGGCCACCGCCGCCGCCACCACCGCCGCGGGGGCCTTTGAGTTTGAACAGGTCCTCGATGCTGGCCGATCGGCGCGGCGGTTCTTCGCTCGCGGGCGGCAGCCACGGATTACGCGGGCCCGGCGATCCGGGGGGCGATGCCGGAGGAGTGCCGCCGGGCGCATCGGCGTCCGGCGCGTTTCCGTTCTCGCCTGACGCTTCGGGCTCATCCTTGCCGCCGCCCCATGGACTTTTTCGCCCAGCCATCGCCAGGCCCCCTGTTGCAATCCACTTGCCAAATCGTTTCATGCGCAGAGTTATAGGTATCGCGCCCGCAAAATACAGTGCTTCGCGTGGTCTTTTTTCGGCAGTTATCTCGGTGCCGGAGTGACGCCCGCGCCTTCCCCGCCGCGGCAAAAGACTCTAGGGGCAGGTTGGCGCACCTTGCGCGGCAGGAGCAGCGAATTGAGCGAAGGCGAAGATACCGGCGGGTTGGCCGAACTGCTGCCCGCGACGGTTCGGCAGCGGCTGCAATCGTTGCGCCTGGCAGGCGGCACGGCGACGTTGGTGCTCGATGTCGCCGGGCTCGACCCCAAGGCGCGGCGCGGGCTCGAAGATGCCGTGAAAGCGGCGCTGGAAGGCGCCCCCGGGGTCAGCGAAGTGCGCGTCGCGATGATCGCGGACAAGCCGCGGCGTCAGATCATCGCCGTCGGCTCGGGCAAAGGCGGCGTCGGCAAATCGACGCTGTCGGCCAACCTCGCGGTCGCGCTGGCGCGGCTCGGGCGCAAGGTCGGACTGGTCGATGCCGACATCTATGGCCCTTCCCAGGCACGCTTGATGGGCAACACCGACCAGCGCCCCGAAGCGTTCGACAAGCAGTTGATCCCGGTGCCGAGCGCCTGGGGTGTGCCGGTGCTGTCGATGGGGCACCTGATCGAAGCGGGCAAGGCGATCGCCTGGCGCGGCCCGATGGTCAGCGGGGCGCTCGGCCAGCTCGTCGACGCGGCCTGGGGCGACGCCGAGATCCTGATCATCGACCTGCCGCCGGGAACGGGCGACGTCCAGCTGACGATGCTCCAGAAGCACAAGCCGGCCGGCGCGGTGATCGTGTCGACCCCGCAGGACCTGGCGCTGATCGATGCGACCCGGGCGATCCAGCTGTTCGAGCAAGCCGGGGTCCCGATCGTCGGTCTGGTCGAGAACATGGCCGGCTATGCCTGCCCGCATTGCAACGAAGTCAGCGATCCGTTTGGCCACGGCGGCGTCGAGGCGGAGGCACAGGCGCTGGGCGCGGCGTTTCTGGGGCGCATCCCGCTCGACCGCGCGATCCGCGAGGCGAGCGATGCGGGACAGCCGCCCGCCGCGAACGATGGCCCGCAAGGCCAGGCGTTCACCGCCATCGCCAAGCGGCTGCTCGCCTGGCTGGACGCGCAGACGGCCTAGGATGGAGCTCAGCCGCCGCAAGCTGCTGATCGGGAGCGCGGTGGGCGGCGGGCTGATCGTCGCATGGGCGCTCACCCCGCGCCGCTATCCCCTGCCGTTGAGCCCGGCGGCCAACGAGTATGCCTTCGGCGCCTGGCTGAAGATCGCGGCGGACGGGATGGTCACCGTCGCGGTGCCGCAGCTCGAGATGGGGCAGGGGATCACCACCGTGCTGCCGCAGATCGTGGCGATGGAACTGGGCGCGGACTGGCGCCGGGTCGCGGTCGAGCCGGCGCCGCTCAGTCCCGCTTATGCCAATGTCCCCCTCGCGGCGCGGTGGGCCGAACTGTGGATGCCGGCATTCGCGGGAGTGGCGTCCGCCCCGGATAGTGCGCTCGCCCGCCGGTTCGCCGAGAGCAACCGGTTCATGGCGACCGCCGACGGGCAATCGCTCGCCGCCTACGAGCGCCCCGCGCGCGAAGCCGCAGCGGCGGCGCGGACATTGTTGGCTAAAGTCGCGGCCTCGCGCTGGGGTGTCGATTGGGAAAAGTGCGCGGCCGAGGGCGGCTTCATCAGCCACGGCAACCGCAAGCTGCCGTTCGGCGCGCTGGCTGTGGAAGCAGCGGCGTACGACTCGCCCGGTTCGCCGGTGCTGCGCCCGGAGCCACCGGCCGAGCGTCCCCTGCCCGGTGCCGCTTTGCCCGGTACAGGGAGCTTGCGCTTCCCGCGGCTCGATTTGCCTTCCAAGGTCGCCGGTAGTCACCTGTTCGCCGGTGACGTGCGGTTGCCGAACATGGTCTTCGCCGCGATCCGCCACGCCCCGGTCGGCGAGGCTGCGCTGGGCAAGGTCGAGGAGGCACCGGCGCGCGGGATGGACGGCTTCCTTCGCCTGGTGCGAGGCCAGGACTGGCTCGCCGCCGCCGCGACCAATTGGTGGGCGGCCGAGCGGGCGCTGGCCGCGATCGCCCCGCGCTTCATCGTCAAGCATCCGGCGGACAGCGAGCAGATCGATGCCGCGCTGACCAAAGGGCTCCATTGGGGCGATGCCGCGACGATCGCGAAGCGTGGCGATCCGGACGCGTGGCTTTCGGGCAACCTGTCGCTGGCGGTGCGATACGATGTCGCGCCTGCGCTCCACGCTACGCTGGAAACCGCCACCGCGACCGCGCGGTTCAGCGGCGGACGGCTCGAGCTGTGGGTGGCCAGTCAGGCTCCCGAAGCTGCGCGCCGGGCGGCGGCTACCGCGCTCGGGCTCTCGCTGAGCGACGTCGTGCTTTACCCTGTCCCCGCCGGTGGCAGCTTCGACCGGCGGCTCGAGCATGACCACGCAGTCGAGGCGGCGTTGATCGCGCGTGAAGTCGCCCGCCCGGTCCAGCTCACCTGGTCGCGTTGGCAGGAGCATGTCGCGGGCCGGCCCCGCACTCCGGTCGCTGCCGTCCTGGCCGCGCGGACCGCCCCCACGGGTGAGCCGACCGCCTGGAAAGCGCGCCTCGCCATGCCGGCCAGCGGGCACGAATTCGGCCGCCGGCTGTTCGGCAGCGAGACCCCATGGGCGGCGGTCGCCGGTGCCGAGGGCGACAGCGATGCCCTCGCGATGGCCGGGGCCGAGCCGCCCTACGCCCTGCAGCACTTGTTGATCCAGCACGTGTCCACCCGGATCGGCCTGCCCACCGGGCGCCTGCGGGGCAACGCCCATGGCTACACCGCGTTCTTCACCGAAAGCTTCATGGACGAGCTGGCGTTCCGGGCGAAGCGCGAGCCGCTCGCCTTTCGGATGGCGCTGCTCGGCGACGAGCCGCGGCTCGCGCAGTGCCTGCAGCGGGTCTCGGCGCTCGCCAACTGGAACGGCGGCAACGACGGCAGCGGGCAGGGGATCGCCTGCCACCGGATCGGGAACGGACGCATCGCGGCAGTGGCGACCGCGCGCCGCGACGAGAATGGCGTGCGGGTCGACAAGATCAGCGCGGTCGCCGACATCGGCCGGATCGTGAACCTCGATATCGCGCGCCAGCAGATCGAAGGCGGGCTGATCTTCGGCATGGGCCTCGCGATCGGCGCGAGCACCGGCTATGCCCAAGGCCTGCCGCTGACGGGGCGGCTGCGCGAGCTGGGCCTGCCCTTGCTGGCCGACTGCCCCGACATCGCGGTCGAGTTCATCGACAGCGGCGCGGAGCCGGCCGATCCGGGGGAGCTGGGCGTTGCCGTCGTGGCGCCGGCGATCGCTAACGCCTTGTTTTCGGCCACCGGCTTGCGATTCCGCAAGCTGCCCTTGCTATCGGAAGACATATGACCCCGCCTGCCGACCATCCGACCCTTCCGCCGAGCCGAATCGGGGTGCTGCTGGTCAACCTCGGGACCCCCGATGCGCCGACGCCGGGGGCGGTGAAGCGTTACCTTGCGGAGTTCCTTTCCGACCGGCGAGTCGTTGAAATTCCAGCACTTATTTGGCAGCCGATCTTGCGCGGGATCATCCTGAACACCCGGCCGAAGAAGTCCGCGCACGCGTATGCGCAAGTCTGGACGCAGGACGGATCGCCGCTGGCCGCGATCACCGCGGCGCAAGCACGAGGGCTTCAGGCGCGGCTTGGCGAGGGCGTGCAGGTCGCGTACGCGATGCGCTATGGCAACCCCGCAATAGCCAAGGAAATCAACCGTTTGAAGCGCGATGGCTGCGACCGGATCCTGTTCGCGCCGCTTTATCCGCAGTATTCGGGGGCGACGACGGCCACCGCGGTCGATGCGCTGGGTGCCGCGCTGGGGCAAATGCGGTGGCAACCCGCGGTGCGGGTGCTGCCCGCCTATTTCGACGATCCGGACCACATCGGAGCACTGGCGAGCGACCTGACGCGCCAGCTCGCCGCGCTGCCGTTCGCGCCCGAGGTCTTGCTGCTGAGCTTCCACGGCATGCCCGAACGGACGCTCGAGCTTGGTGATCCGTACCATTGCCACTGCCGCAAAACCGCGCGGCTGGTCGAGGCGGCGCTGCGTCCGGCGTGGCCCGAATTGCGGATCGAAACGAGCTTCCAGTCGCGCTTCGGCCGCGCCAAGTGGCTCGAGCCCGCAACCGACGCGGTCCTCGCGCGCGAAGCCGCGGCCGGCACCAAACGCCTGGCCATCGCCGCGCCCGGCTTCTCCGCCGATTGCCTGGAAACCCGAGAGGAACTCGCGATCCGCGGCCGCGAGCAGTTCGTCGCTGCGGGCGGCGAGCAGTTCGCCGCGCTCGATTGCCTCAACGACGGCGAGGAGGGGATGGCGATGCTGGAAACACTGGTGCGGCGCGAACTGGCCGGCTGGAGCTAAAAGTCGATCGCGATCCCGTTCTTCTCCCAGTCGCCATAGCGCGTGGGCGATAGGCCCGCCGGATCTGGCTCGACCTTGGGCGGGGCCGGCTGGGGGGCGGGGTCGTTGGTCCAGTTCGCGGGCTTGGTGAAGCCCGCTGGCCGCTTGGTGGCGCGTTCGGTCATGGCGCGTAGATGCTCCCGCCATCCCCGCAATGCAATCGGCGCTTTTCAAGCCGCATCGCCGATCGCCGAAAACCGGTTCCCACTTTTCCGCGCGATGCTCTAGAGGCTGCCGATGGACATTCCCGGCCTTCCCGCTCGCCGCGCGGCGCTTCGCATGCTCGATGGTGTGCTTCATCGCGGTGATACGCTCGATCAGGTCGCCCACGGCGCGCTCCAGGGCATCCGGGGCGAGGCCGATCGCGCGCTGGCCAAGGCGCTCGCGGCCGAGGCGTTGCGCTGGCTGACCGATCTCGATCTGCTGATCGACAGCGCCACCCGGCTGCGCCTGGCCGACGACGCCAAAGTGCGCAGCGTGCTGCGGCTGATGCTCGTTGGCTGGCTGCGGCTGGAGACCCCGCCGCACGCGATCATCGCCACCGGCCTGCCGCTGCTCGCCGGCGGGCCGCGGCGGCTGGCGCACGGGGTGTTCTCCACCCTGACCAAGAACGCGGTCGGCCTGCCCGCCGCGCCGAGCTTGCCCGCCGCCGTCGCCGAGCGGTGGGGCGACCGGGTCCCCGATATCGCCGCCGCGCTGGCGCTGCCCCCGCCGCTCGACCTGAGCTTGCGGGATGCGGCGGAGACCGAGCGGTGGACGCAGGAACTGGGCGGCATCTCGCTGATGCCCGGCCACGTGCGGCTGCCGCGCGGCGAAGCGGTCGAAAAGCTGGCCGGCTTCAAGGAGGGCGCGTGGTGGGTCCAGGATCTCGCCGCCAGCCTGCCCGCGCGATTGCTGGGTGCGGGCGCCGGCCCCGATGGCCAGGCCAGGCGCGTCCTCGATCTGTGCTCCGCGCCGGGGGGCAAGACCCTGCAACTGGCGGCGGCGGGCTGGCAGGTGACCGCGCTCGACGTCAGCGACAAGCGGCTGGCGCGCGTGCGCGAGAACCTGGAGCGCACCGGGCTGTCTGCCCGGATCGTCGTCGCCGATGCGCTGAAGTGGGAGCCTGAGGCCCCGTTCGACGCGGTCCTGCTCGACGCGCC
>JBDSOM010000021.1:0-4677 GCA_039914785.1 Novosphingobium sp. | reverse complement strand
GACGGCTTCGCGACGATCATCGGCGACGATGTGCTGATCGGCCATATCGCGATGGTCCATGGTTGCGTGCTCGAGGATCGCGCGTTCGTCGGGCTGGGATCGATCGTGATGGACGGCTGCCGGATCGAGAGCGACGCGATGCTGGCGGCCGGCGCGATGCTGACGCCTGGCAAAGTCATCAAGTCGCGCCAGATGTGGCTGGGCCGCCCGGCGGTCTTCACCCGCGACCTGACCGACGAGGCGCTCGCCGACATGCAGGCGGGGGTGCGGGGCTACGTGCTCAACGGCCGGATGCACCGGGCGGTGTTCGATGGCTCGGGCGAAAGCTGAGCACCCGCCGGCGGCAGCGATTCGCGCGCTCGCCGACGCCGAGGGCCGGCTGGCGGTGCGCGTGACGCCGGGCGCGCGCAGCGCGGGGCTGGAGATCGCGGAGGGCCGCTTGCTCGCCAAAGTCCGGGTGAAGCCCGAGGACGGCAAAGCCAATGCGGCGGTGCTGGAACTGCTGGCCGAGGCGCTGGGCACGGCACCATCGCGGTTGCGCTTGTTGCGCGGCGCAACATCTCGAGACAAGCTGGTGGGGATCGCCGACTAGCGCAAATCCCTCCGGGCGATCCGCCACGCCCACCATGCCAGCGCCGAGGCCAGCAGCGCGGCCAGCCCTATCGCCCCGCCGCCGAAGCGATGAAACAGCACCGCCCCCGATACGCCGCCGGCGAACAGGCCGGACCAGAGCAGCAGGTGGGGCGTCCATCCCGCGCGCCGTTCACCCGCAAGCGCGGCGCCGATGCCCTGGCCCAGCTTGACCAGCGCTCCGGTCATGTACGTCACTCCGACCGCCACCTCGCCATTGCGTTGGAAGGCGTTGTTCACTGCGCCCATGGCGAACACCATTGCGCCCAGGCCCGCGCCTGCCTGTCCGATCGCATGCCAGGCGGCAGCGGCGAACAACAGCGCGGCGACCAGCGCGATCAGCACGGGTTTGCGCCACGCTCCGGCTTTGGCTGCGACCAGGCTGCCCGCGGCCACGCCCGCCACGAAGCCCACGACGAGCAGGGCGGGGGTCAGCGCGCGGGCGGGCGCGGTCACCAGGTCGACCGCCAGCCTGGTGGTGTTGCCCGACATGAACGACACGAAGTAGCGGTCGCCCGAGAGAAACCCGAGCGCGTCCACGAATCCCGCCAGGAAGGCGAGGGCGATCGCCAGCGATTGGCGCGGTCGGTCGAAGGTGTCCACGCGGCCACGCTAGGCGCTACGGCAGGTTGTTCAATCCCGCACCAGCTTGCGCAAAGCCTCGATCCGGTCGGCCTCGTGTGCGGGTTTGTCGGCGCGGATGCGGCTGATGCGGGGGAAGCGCATCGCCAGGCCCGACTTGTGGCGCTTGCTTTCGTGGACCGAATCGAACGCGACCTCGAACACCAGGCTCTTGTCGGTCTCGCGCACCGGGCCGAACCGGTTGACGGTGTGGCGGCGGACGTGGCTGTCGAGCCATTTGAGTTCCTCGTCCGTGAACCCGAAATAGGCCTTGCCGACGGGCAATAACTCCGCGCCCTGATCGGGGTCGCCGTCCCAGCACCCGAAGGTGAAGTCGGAGTAGAACGACGAGCGTTTTCCGCTGCCGCGCTGGGCATACATCAGCACGCAATCGACCAGCAGCGGATCGCGCTTCCACTTGTACCACAGCCCGGTGCGGCGGCCGGCGACGTACGCGCTGTCTCGGCGCTTGAGCATCACGCCTTCGATCGCGTCGTCCCGCGCGCGCTCGCGGATCGCGGCGAGTTCGTCGAGGCTGGTGGCAGCGATCACCTGGCTGACATCGAAGCGTTCGGGGTCGAGGCGCTGGGCGAACGTTTCCAGCACCAGCCGCCGCTGTTCCCACGAATGCGCGCGCAAGTCCTCGCCCTCGGCGATGAGCACATCGTAGAGCCGGACGAAGGCGGGATACTCCTCGAGCATCTTCTTCGAGACGGTCTTGCGCCCGAGCCGCTGCTGGAGCGCGTTGAAACTCGCCGCGCCGCCTTCTGCCCCGCCCTGGTGGCTGCCGCGCACCAACATTTCCCCGTCGAGCACCGCGGGGATTTTCAGCGCCGCCGCGATCTCGGGGAAGGTGCCGGAAATGTCGTCGCCCGACCGCGAATAGACCCGCGTTTCGTCTCCAGCGTGGACGATCTGGACGCGGATGCCGTCCCATTTCCATTCGGCGGCGTATTTAGCCATGTCGACGATGGTCTCGTCGAGCGGATGCGCGAGCATGAACGGGCGGAACAGCGGGATATCCTCGCCCGAAGGCGGTTCGGCGCCGTTCGCCGCCCACGCGAACAGCGGCGCATAAGGCGCGACCTGGCCGTGCCAGTACTCCTCCACGTCATCGACCGAGACGTCGAAAGCCCCGGCGAACGCGGTCTTTGCCAGCCGCGCCGAAATGCCGATCCGCATCGCCCCGGTCGCGAGCTTGAGCAGCGCGTAACGGCCGTTCGCGTCGAGCCGGTCGAGCAGGGCAGGCAATTCGCGCATCACGCTCGCGCGGGTCATGCCCGCGAGGATCTCTACAGCTTCCGCAACGGTCGGCGGGGTCGGCGGATGCGCCGGCTCCGGCCACAGCAGGCTCGCGGTCTCAGCGGTGTCGCCGACATAGTCGCGCGACAGCGCAAACAGCACCGGATCGACCCGCTCCATCAGCATCTTGCGGATCGCGGCGGACTTTACCGCAGGGAAATCAAGCCCGGCGGTCAGCGCGGCCAGCGCCCAGCCACGATCCGGATCCGGCGTGCGGCGCAGATAGTCGGCGATCAGCTTGAGCTTGGCATTGCGCGAGCTGGTGTAGACCAGCGCATCGAGCAGGTCGGCGAAGGCTTCCATTACCAGCGTCCTCCCGTCCCGGTGACGATCTGGGCGCCCGCCTCAATCATCCTCGTCCTCGTACCCCACCAGCGCCAGGGCGCGGGCCTTGCGCTGGTTGAGCTCGCACCACCGCAGCAGCGCTGCCTCGCGGCCGTGGGTGATCCAGGTCTCCTGCGGGTTCACCTCGCTGATCGTCTCGGTCAACTCGGTCCAATCGGCATGGTCGGAGACGATCAGCGGCAGCTCGACGTTGCGCTGGCGGGCGCGTTGGCGGATGCGCATCCAGCCCGACGCCATCGTGGTGATCGGGTCGGGCAGGCGGCGGCTCCAGCGATCGTTCAGGGCCGAGGGCGGGGCCATCACGCTCTGCCCGGCCAGCGCGCCCTTGGGCAGTCCCGCCGCCAGCTGCAGCGGCCCAAGGTCAATGCCGAGTTCCTCGTAGAGCCGGCACATCCGCTCCAGCGCGCCGTGGAGGTAGATCGGCGCGGCATAGCCGGCGAGGCGCAGTTCGGCGATCACCCGCTGGGCCTTGCCGAGCGCATAGGCCCCGACCAGCACGCAGCGCTCAGGGTTGGCGGCGCGGGCGGTCAGCAGCTTGCCGATTTCCTCCTCGACCGGCGGATGGCGAAACACCGGCAGGCCGAACGTCGCCTCGGTGATGAACACGTCGCACGGAACCGGCTGGAACGGCGGGCAGGTCGGATCGGCGCGGCGCTTATAGTCGCCGGTGATGACCACGCGCTCGCCGGCGTGCTCGAGCAGGATCTGCGCGGAGCCAAGGACGTGTCCGGCGGGAACGTAAGTAGCCTTGACCCCGCCCGGCAGGCTCACGGTCTCGCCGTATTCGACCGGGACCGTGCCGGTGCGGGTATCGTAGCGCAGCGCCATGATCGCCAGTGTCGCCGGGGTGGCGATCGTTTGCCCATGCCCGCCCCGCGCGTGGTCAGCGTGGCCGTGCGTGACCAGCGCGGTATCGACCGGGCGCGCGGGATCGACCCAGCAATTTCCCGGGACGATGTGGATGCCGAACGGTTCGGCGCGAATCCAGGAAGCGGCCATTCGTCACGAAACGGTGGGGATAGGGGAGAGGTTCCTGATCCTCCCTGTTTTCGCGTCAGCGGAAATGGGGAAGGGCCTCTCCGTCAGCCGCTATGCGGCTGCCACCTCCCCATCGCAAGTCGATGGGGAGGATCTTCGGGCTTACTCGGTATCGTCCGTGCTGGGTTCCGCCGGCTTTTTCGCGGGGGTCTTGCGGCCGGCCTTGGCCGTGGGATTGGCGACTTTCGCCTTCCGCTTGACCAGCTTCGGCGGTGCGGGCGTCAGCTCGAAGGAGAGCGCGGCGTCCTTGACGCTGACATGGACCTCGCCACCGTGGGCCAGCTTGCCGAACAGCAGTTCCTCGGCGAGCGGCTGCTTGACCTTCTCCTGGATCAGGCGGGCCATCGGCCTGGCGCCATAGAGCTTGTCGTACCCGCGCTCGCCCAGCCAGACGCGCGCCTCCGAATCGAACTGGATGTGGACGTTCTGGTCGGTCAGCTGCAGTTCCAGCTGAAGGATGAACTTGTCCACGACCCGGCTGACGACTTCGGTGCCCAGGTAGGCGAACGGCACGATCGCATCGAGACGGTTGCGGAACTCCGGCGTGAACATCCGCTTGACCGCTTCGTCGCCGGCATCCTCCTTGGAGACGTCGCCGAACCCGATGCCCTGCTTGGCCATGTCGGACGCGCCGGCATTGGTCGTCATGATCAGCACGACGTTGCGGAAATCGACGGTCTTGCCGTGGTGGTCGGTCAGGCGGCCGTTATCCATCACCTGGAGCAGGATGTTGAACAGGTC
>JBDSOM010000047.1:0-6659 GCA_039914785.1 Novosphingobium sp. | reverse complement strand
GACGTTCGCCCGCGAGGTGTTCGACTACGCCGCGCTGTCCGCCCGCGCGCCCTACTTCCTCGGCGAGTTCCTGTGGACCGCGATGGATTATCTGGGCGAGGCCGGCCTTGGCGCGACGGCCCCGCTGAAAAAGGGCGGCTTCCCCTACTATCTGGCCGGCTTCCCCTGGGTGAATGCGTGGTGCGGCGATGTCGACCTGATCGGCAAGCAAAAGGCGTCGTCGCTCGCGCGCGATGTCGCCTGGGGGCTCAGCCCTCTCGAAATGACCGTGCATCGCCCGCTGCCGGCAGACAGCATCGAGTTCGTCGCCAACTGGGGCTGGCCCGATGAACTGGCGAGCTGGACCTGGACCGAGTTCACCGGCAAGCCGCTGAGCGTGCGGGTCTATTCGACCGGTGACCGCGTCGAGCTTCGCCTCAACGGCGCGAAGGTCGGCGAAAAAATCCTGAAGCCCGGCGAGCGCAAGGCCGAGATCGACGTGCCATACGCCCCCGGCACGCTGGAAGCCGTCGCCTTCCGCGGCGGCCAGGAAATCGCCCGCCGCAAGCTCGTCACGACCTCCGCGGCGGTCCGCCTGCGCGCGACCGCCGAGCGCGGCAGCGGGCGCAGCGATCGGCAAGCGCTGCACTATGTCCTGGTCGACACGCTCGACGCCCAGGGCCGGGTGCTGCCCGACGACAAGCGCAAGGTGCGGCTCACGGTCACCGGCCCCGCCGAACTCGTCGCCTTCGGCAGCGCCAATCCGCTCGCCACCGGCTCGCTCAAGGCTCCGGAGACGGAAAGCTTCCGCGGCCGGGCCCTGGCGATCCTGCGCTCGACCGGACGCGCCGGCCAAGTTCGTATCGCAGTCAGCGCCGAGGGCCTTCAAGCCGGCTCGGCCATCCTGAAACTCGTTTGAAAGTACCACCAATGACCATCGACGGCGCCGTCTTGATCGGCTCGCGGGACATTCACCGCGACGCCACCTTCCACGCAGTGAACCCGGCAACCGGCGAACAGCTGCCCCAGGCCTTCGGCGAAGCCACGGCCGCCGACGTGGCCGACGCTTGCGCGCTGGCGGAAGCCGCTGCGGGCGAATTCGCGGCGCTGGCGCCCGCCGCCCGCGCGACGTTCCTCGATGCGGTGGCCGAAGCGATCCTGGCGATCGGCGATATCCTGGTCGAAACCGCGATGGCCGAGAGCGGCCTGCCCCGCCCCCGGCTCGAGGGCGAGCGGATGCGTACCGTGGGCCAGCTGCGGATGTTCTCCGCCGAACTGCGCGCGGGCGACTGGCTTGGCGTCACGATCGATCCGGCCCTGCCCGACCGCGCCCCGCCGCGCGCCGACTTGCGCCGCGTCAACGTCGCGCTCGGCCCCGTCGCGGTGTTCGGCGCATCGAACTTCCCGCTCGCGTTCTCGGTCGCGGGCGGCGACACTGCCTCCGCACTGGCCGCCGGCTGCCCGGTCGTGGTCAAGGGCCATCCCGCCCATCCCGCGACCGGCGAACTCGTCGCCCGCGCCGTCCGCTCGGCGGTCCAGGCCGCCGGACTGCCCGAGGGCGTGTTCTCCTATCTCCCCGGCCGCACCAACGAACTGGGCGGAGCGCTCGTCGCCGATCCGCGGATCAAGGCGGTCGGGTTCACCGGCTCGCGCCACGGCGGCCTGGCCCTGATGGATATCGCGGCCAAGCGCCCCGAGCCGATCCCCGTCTTCGCCGAAATGAGCAGCATCAACCCGGTCGTGCTGATGCCCCACGCGCTCGCCGCGCGCGCCGAAGCGCTCGGCCCCGCCTTCGTCGGTTCGCTGACGCTGGGCGCGGGACAGTTCTGCACCAATCCCGGCCTGGTCATCGCGGTCGACGGGCCTGACCTCAACCGCTTCGCCGCCGCCGCTTCACAGGCGATGGCCGGCAGCACCCCGCCGCCCATGCTCACGCCGGGGATTCACCAGGCGTATGTCCAGGGCGTCGCCGCGCTCGATGGCCACGCGTCTGCCACGCGCATCGCCAGCGCCCCGGCCAGCGATGCACCGAACCGCTGCGGCGGCGCGATCTTCGAAGCGAGCGCCCAGGGCTTCGCCGCCGACGCCGCGCTCGGCGCGGAAGTCTTCGGCGCTTCGTCGCTCATCGTCCGGTGCCGCGACCTGGCCGAACTGGCCGCCGTCGTCGACGGCCTCGAAGGCCAGCTGACCACGACGATCCAGCTCGACCCCGCCGACGAAGCCGATGCCGCCACGATCATCCCGCTGCTGGTCGCCAAGTCGGGCCGCGTGCTCGCCAATGGCTGGCCGACCGGCGTCGAAGTGACCCCGGCGATGGTCCACGGCGGCCCCTACCCCGCGACGTCGGACGGCCGCTCCACCTCGGTCGGCACCCTGGCGCTCGCCAGGTTCCTGCGGCCGGTCTGCTATCAGGACATTCCCGACACCCTGCTGCCGCCAGCGTTGCAACAGGCCAATCCATGGGGCCTGCCGCGGCTGGTCGATGGCGCCAAGGAGGCCAGCCGATGATCCGCTCGCTTGTCCAGTTCGAACGCGCCGGACAGCGCGGCGTCGCGGCGCTCGATAGCGACGGGACCGCGCGCGTCGTCACCGGAACGACCTCGACCCTGGCGTTGGCGCACGAGGCATTGGCCGCCGGCGCGACGCTCGCAGCATTCTGCACCGCGCGCTGCGGCGAGACGATCGACCTCGCGGCGGTCACCCTGCTGGTGCCGGTCGATCACGCCGATCCGGCCCACCTGCTGGTCGCCGGCACGGGCCTGACCCACCTCGGCTCGGCCGAGGGCCGCGACAAGATGCACAAGGCGGCGGCTTCCGGCCAGACGACCGATTCCATGCGGATGTTCCTCATGGGCCTCGAAGGCGGCAAGCCCGCCGCCGGCGAGCCAGGGGTCCAGCCGGAGTGGTTCTACAAGGGCGACGGCTCGATCCTCGTCGCGCCGGGCGAAGCGCTGACGATGCCGGATTTCGCGGGCGATGCCGGCGAAGAACCCGAAATCGCCGGAATCTACCTGATCGATGCATCGGGCGCTCCCGTTCGCCTGGGCTTCGCGCTCGGCAACGAATTTTCCGATCACGTGACCGAACGCGGCAACTACCTGTGGCTCGCGCACTCGAAGCTGCGCCAGGCCGCGCTCGGGCCCGAACTGCTGCTCGGCGAACTGCCGGCGAGCGTCACCGGCGCCAGCCGGATCAAGCGCGGTGACACCGTGCTGTGGGAGAAGCCGTTCCTGTCGGGCGAGGCGAACATGTCGCACACGATCGGCAATCTGGAACATCACCACTTCAAGTACGCCCAGTTCCGCCGCGCCGGCGACGTCCACATCCACTTCTTCGGCACCGCGACCTTGTCGTTCAGCGACGCGATCGTGGTCGAGCCGGGCGACGTGTTCGAGATCGAAGCCGATGCCTTCACCTTGCCCGTCAGCAACCCGCTGATCCGAGCCTCGGCGGAGCGCGTCATGGAAGTCCGCAGCCTGTGAGCGCGCCCGTGCAATTGGGCCTTGTCGGGTTCGGGAAGATCGCGCGCGACCAGCATGTCCCGGCGATCGCCAAAACGGACGGCATCGACCTCGTCGCCGTCGCGAGCCCCCACAGCCAGGCGCCAGGTCTGCGCAACTACCATTCGCTCGAAGAGCTGCTCGCGGGCGAACCGGCGCTCGACGCCATCGTGCTGTGCCAGCCGCCGCAAGTCCGCTTCGAGGCGGCCCGGACGGCGCTGCTGGCCGGCAAGCACGTGTTCCTCGAAAAGCCCCCCGGCGCGACCGTATCCGAAGTGGTGGCGCTGACCGAGCTCGCGAACCGCCAGGGCGTGACGCTGTTCGCCAGCTGGCACTCGCGCTACGGCTCGGCGGTCCCGGCAGCGAAAGCGTGGGTCGCCGCCCGCACCGCCACCAGCGTCGCCATCGCCTGGAGGGAAGACGTTCGCGTCTGGCATCCGGGCCAGGACTGGATCTGGCAGGCCGGCGGTTTCGGGGTGTTCGATCCCGGCATCAACGCGTTGTCGATCCTGACCGAAGTGATCGCCGAGCCGGTGCGGCTGATTTCGGCCGAGCTCGAGACGCCGACCAATCGCCAGGCCCCGATCGCCGCCCGCCTCGCCATGGCGACCGCTTCGGGCGTGCCGATTGCGGCGGACTTCGACTTTCTCCAGACCGGCGAACAGACGTGGGATATCGTCGTCGAAGCCGGCGGCGAGCGCCTGTGCCTCGGCCATGGTGGCAACCGCCTGTCGCTCGGCGGCGTGGCCCAGGACGTCGGCGCGGAAGCCGAATATCCGACGATGTACCGCCACTTCGTCGATCTGATCCGGGCACGCCGCAGCGATGTCGATGTCGCCCCGCTGCAGCTGGTGGCCGACGCCTTCCTTCGCGGCCAGTCTTCTCCTACAGAACCCTTCATCGATTAACGGGAGCAGTCGTTGGCCGAAACTGCGCGCAAGGATGAAGGCAAGGCCTTGCGCATCCATCAGGCCATTGCCCAGCAGCTGGGGACGGCGATCCTCAGCGGCGAGTATCAGCCTGGCGATCCCCTCAACGGGGAGATCGAACAGGCCCTGGCGCTGGGCGTGTCGCGGACCCCGTACCGCGAGGCCGTGCGCATCCTGGTCGCCAAGGGCTTGCTCGAAAGCCGCCCCAAGGCGGGCACCCGCGTCACCCCCCGCGATCGCTGGAACCTGCTCGATCCCGACGTTCTGGCCTGGATGTTCATGGGCACGCCCGACGAGACGTTCATCCAGGACCTGTTCGAGCTGCGCGGCCTGCTGGAACCGGCCGCGGCCGAATTCGCCGCGGCGCGCCGCACCCCGGCCCAGCTCGACCAGATGAAGCAGGCGCTGGAGGAAATGCGCCGGCACGGCCTCGCGCAGCTCGACGGACAAGCCGCCGACCGCCAGTTCCACCGCGCGATCCTGGCGGCGGCGGGAAACCTCGCCCTGGCCTCACTCGCCAGTTCGGTGGGCGCGGCGGTGCAGTGGACCACCGACTTCAAGCAGCGTGGAAAAGCAAAACCGCGCGATCCCCTGCCCGAACACGAAGCCGTCTACGAAGCCATCGCCCTAGGCGACCCCGCCCGCGCCCGCGCCGCGATGACCGAATTGCTGGGCCTCGCGTTCGACGACATGGCCGCCGCGCTGCGCTGAACTGAGAATGGTTAGGTTAGGCTGGGTTGAATTGGACTGAGGCCGGACATCGCTCGGCAAGCGCCACACCAACCCCGGTTAGTGAGACGCGTAATCGCGATCCGCGAATGTCGAAAACTGGAGCGGGCGAAGGGATTCGAACCCTCGACCCCAACCTTGGCAAGGTTGTGCTCTACCCCTGAGCTACGCCCGCTCGAACGTCCAAGACCCGCGCTTTTCAGCGGTGGGTCAGGGGTGGAGGCGCGCGATTAGCAGCGGTCCTTCGCACCCGCAAGGGAAAAAGGCCCTCCCGCGGAAGGGAAATGACCGAAGGCGGATTGAATGGCCGGAACAGCGCGCCGCGGCGCATTGTCCCTTCACAAATCGGCGGAAAGGCCCAAATTGGCAGGAGACCCCTTACCAGTGAACGGAGCCTCCCCCTTGGCAACCCTTGGCCTCAATCTCGACGAACAGAAAGCCGTGGATCGGTTCCGCAAGACCGTCGCGGAACCGTCGATGACGCAGCTCGTGATTCTCGATTTCTGGGCGGAATGGTGCGGGCCGTGCAAGGCGCTGACTCCGCTGCTCGAGAAAGTCGTCGCCGAGTATGCGGACCAGGGCGTTATCCTCGCCAAAGTGAATGTCGACGAGGAACAGTTCATCGCCGGGCAGTTCCAGGTGCGCTCGATCCCCACGGTCTATGCGATCTTCCAGGGTCAGCCGGTCGCGGACCTGACCAGCGCGCGCTCCGAATCGCAGTTGAAAGCGGCGATCGACCAGTTGCTCGCCAAGCTGCCGATCCAACCCGGCGGCGGCGAAGCGATCGAGGATATCACCCCGTTGCTGGCGATGGGCGAGGACGTGCTCGATAGTGGCGATGGCGAGCGCGCGGCCGGCATTTTCGCGCAGATCATCGATATCGCGCCCGATAGCGTGGCGGCGCACGCCGGCTTGATCCGTGCCCTGGTGGTCGCCGGCCATACCGACGAAGCGGAAGCCGCGCTTGCCGCGCTCGACCCTGCCATCGCCGGCACGCCCGAGATCGAACGCGCTCGCGCCGCGCTCGCCCTGGCCCAGGACGCGCCGGAGGAAGGCGAGCTCGCCGCCTTGCGTGCCGCCGCGGCCGAGCGCCCCGCCGACCTCGATGCACAACTCGCCTTCGCCACCGCCGTGTTCGCCGCGGGCGACCGCGACGCCGCGGCCGATACGTTGCTGCAGATGATCTCCGCCGACCGCGAATGGAACGAAGGCGCGGCCAAGGCCAAGTTGCTGCAGATCTTCGAAGCGATCGGCCTGGAGGATCCCTGGGTCGCCGTCACCCGCCGGCGGCTCTCGGCAATCCTGTTCGGTTGAGGCCCCGGCCGGCGTGACCACCCGCATCTCTATCTTCCCTTTGTCGGGCACGCTGCTGTTTCCGGGGCTGCAGTTGCCGCTGCGCATCTTCGAGCCGCGCTATCGCTCGATGATCAGCGATGCACTGGCCCGCGATCGGCGGATCGGGATGATCCAGCCGCAACGGCCGGTGGACGGCGCCCCGCTGTTCCGGATCGGCTGCCTGGGC
>JBDSOM010000209.1:0-3325 GCA_039914785.1 Novosphingobium sp. | reverse complement strand
AACCTTATCGGCCTCGGCCTCGGCCCGGTCCTGCTTGGCTATTGCTCGGACCTGCTCAAGCCCACTTACGGCACCGAGAGCGTCCGTTACGTCCTGTTCGTCGCCGCCCTGGCGTCGCTCGTGGCCGGCGGCTTGCTATGGCGCGCGCGCAAGTATTTGCCCGGAGAGCTCGATCGCTATGCGGCCACGTAGGCCGGGTCGCCGAACAGCACCGAAGTCATCGACAGCGCGCTGTCGATCGTGTCGTTGAAGATTGCCACCGCATCGCCCGGCAGCCGCGCCCCGGCGGCGTACAGCAGCGGCAGATAGTGCTCGCCGCTGTTCACCGCGAGCCGGGCGGGTTCACCATCGAGATCGAGCAATGCCTCGTGGTTGCCGGTTTGCAGCGCGGTATTGACCTGATCGCGGAACCGCGCGGCCCAATCGGGCACGGTGCCTTGCGACTGACGCCACAGCGCCAGGTTGTGGATCACATTGCCGCTCGCGACGATCAGCACGCCCTCGTCCCTGAGCGGCGCGAGTCGTTCCCCCAGCGCCAGATGCTGGCGCGGGGACAGCGCGCGGTCGAGGCTCATCGCGACCAGCGGGATGTCCGCTTCCGGGAACATCGGCAGCAGCACGCCCCACGCGCCGTGGTCGAAACCCCAGCTCTCGTCGCGGACCACCCGGTCGTGGCCGAGCAGCGCCGCGACCCGCTCGACCAGTTCAGGCGAGCCCGGCGCGGGGTAGCGGATGTCGAACAGTTCCTGGGGGAAGCCGCCGAAATCATGGATCGTGCGGGGCGCAGCTCCTGCGGTGAGGTGTGTTGCGCCGCTCGTTTCCCAATGCGCGGTGATCGCCAGGATCGCCTTGGGCCGGGGCAGCGCGCGGCCAAGCGTCTGCCACGTGCGGCGTTCCGGGCCATCGGTGATCGTCGTCATCGGCGAGCCGTGGCCGAGGAACAGGGCGGCCAGGCGCTCGGCGATCGCTAGTGCTTCTTCCGCGTCAGTTCGCGCATCGCATCGTCGAGCCCGCCCAGGGTCAGCGGATACATCGAGCCGCCGACCAGATCGCGCATGATCTTGGTCGAGCCCGAATACGCCCATTGCTGCTCTGGCGCGGGGTTGAGCCAAACCGTCGCCGGATAGGTGTTGGTCACCCGTTGCATCCAGGCCGCCCCGGTTTCCTCGTTGAAATGCTCGACCGAACCGCCCGGATGGGTGATCTCGTACGGGCTCATCGCGGCGTCGCCGACGAAGATCACCTTGTAGTCGTGGCCGTACTTGTGGAGCACGTCCCAGGTGTTGGTCCGCTCGGAAAAGCGGCGGCGGTTATCCTTCCACAGACCTTCGTAGAGGCAGTTGTGGAAGTAAAAGAATTCGAGGTTCTTGAACTCGGCGGTGGCGGCGCTGAACAGCTCTTCGACCAGCTTGATGTGCGGGTCCATCGATCCGCCGATGTCGAGGAACAGCAGCACTTTGACCGCATTGTGCCGCTCGGGCCGCATGCGGATGTCGAGCCAGCCCTGCTTGGCGGTGCCTTCGATCGTCGCGTCGAGATCGAGCTCCTCGGCCGAACCTTCGCGCGCGAACCGGCGCAAGCGGCGCAGCGCGACCTTGATGTTGCGGGTGCCGAGATCCTTGGTGCTGTCGAGATTGGCGAACTCGCGCTTCTCCCAGACCTTGATTGCGCGGCCGTGCTTGCCTTCGCCGCCGATGCGAATGCCTTCGGGGTTGTAGCCGGCGTGGCCGAACGCCGAGGTGCCGTTGGTGCCGATCCACTTGTTGCCGCCCGAGTGGCGCTTTTCCTGCTCCTCGAGCCGCTGTTTGAGCGTGTCCATGATCTCGTCCCACGAGCCCATGGCCTTGATCGCCTCCATCTCCTCCTCGGAAAAGAACCGCTCGGCGACTTGCTTGAGCCAGTCCTCGGGGATGTCGACCGGCTGCTGGCCATAGTCCGTCATCACGCCCTCAAAGACCTTGTGGAAGACCTGGTCGAACCGGTCGAGCAGGCCCTCGTCCTTCACGAACGTGGCGCGGCTGAGGTAGTAGAACGCCTCGGGCGTTTGCTCGATCACGTCCTTGTCCAGCGCTTCGAGCAGGGTCAGGTGCTCCTTGAAGGAGGCCTTGATTCCCGCCGCGCGGAGCTCGTCGATGAAGTTGAAGAACATGGGGTCAGGGTCTCGTAAGGTGACGCTCGAAGTTGATGCGGAACGGCAAAAATGTCCGGGGTGTCATGTTGTCCTAAAGTGCTGATTTTGCGGCCGAGTTCATGTCACTTTGCCCATCCGATTGTAGACTTCCGCGGCGGCGTAAACTTGCTGATTTCCCAGGGAGGAAATCGCCGGCAACCGATTTCATGCGCTGTCGATAGCGCAAACGGACGATGTAGGACAATGCTTCCGCGCCTGTCCGCCATCGGCTCAGGGCGTGACGGGCGGCTGCTGCGCGAACTGCTCCATCGCCGGATCGACGGTCGCCCAGGCCGGCGCATCTTCGGTCCAGATCGCGGCCGTGGGCTTGAGCCCGTGCGGCTCGTCGATCACCCCGAAGCGCACCGTCAGCAGGTGCGGCCGCGCCGAGCTTTGCGCCGTCAGGTGGATGCCGCATGATGGGCAGAACCACTGCGTCAGGGTGTTGCCGCTCGCCGCGACATAAGCATGGCGCTCCAGCGTGCCGTGGATCGCCACGTCCTGGGTGCGAAAGGCCGCGTTGTTGGCAGGGCCGCCCGCAGCGATGCGGCGGCACTGGCGGCACCAACACTGGCGGGTCAGCACCGGCTCGCCCGCGATGGCGAGAGTGACCTCCCCGCAAGCGCAGCGTCCCGTGTAGGTACCAGACATCAGGAATACGTCTCGATGACGGGCGAATCGAGGCCTTTGCCATGCTGGGGCAAGTTGGGATCGAGTTCCGCCCAGCGCGGCGCGCTGCCGGCCCAGATGATCGCCGTCGGGGCGATCAGGTCGGGATCGTCCAGCGTCCCGGCCCGCACCCGGATCGGCAGGCCGGTGGGCTGCAGGGTCTTGCTGTACATCTGCGCGCCGCACGATGGGCAAAACCCGCGCTCGACGACGTTGCCGCTGTCGGCGGTCATCGTGAACTTGCCCATCTCGCCCTCATAGCGGACCGCCTCCTCGGGGAAGACGACGTTTACCGTCGGCGAGCCGCTGGCGATACGCTGGCAATCCCGGCACCAGCACATCCGCGCGCCAAGCGGCGCGGCATCGACGGTAAAGCGGACCTGGCCGCAGAGGCATTGCCCGGTGTGGGTCATGTCGTTGATCCTTGCCTAACGCTTCCATCCGGCCGCGCGCCGATTGCTGCGAACTTCCCGACCGATATCTTGG
>JBDSOM010000072.1:0-9718 GCA_039914785.1 Novosphingobium sp. | reverse complement strand
GCCCAGCGCCTCTGGCTCGGCAGAGACGATGCTGTGGGCGATCCCGGAGCCAAAGGCGTTGATCAACTGGGCGCAGCGCAACTCCTTGCCGCCGGCGCTGAAGCTCGAATGGAGATGCAGGACGCGCAGCAAAAGCTCAGGCGACCTTGGCCAGCAGACGATCGATCGCGGCGACGCAGTCGGGCTCGTCGAGCGTGGGGGCATGGCCGACGCGAGGCAACGTCACCACGTCCGCTTGCGGCAGGGCCTCCTGCATCCGGGTCAGGGTCGCCTCGGACAGGACGTCCGACAGCGCGCCGCGGACCAGGAGGACCGGCTTGCCGGCCAGGGCGCCCAGCGTTGGCCACAAGTCCGGCGGTGCGGCGGTGCCCGATTGCTTGAACGGCTCGGCAATCTTCATGTCGTAGTCGAACACGATCCGCCCGTTGCTCCCCACGAGCATCGTCCGCTTGGCGAGGCCGAGCCAGTCGTCCACCCCGAACTCCGGGAAGAATTCGCCCTGGCCTTCTTCCAGCGCGCGGGCGGCGTGCATCCAGGTCGGGAACGAGCGCCCTTGCCCGACGTAGCTGCCGATTCGCTCGAGCCCGGCCGGGTCGATCTCCGGCCCGATGTCGTTGAGCACCGCGGCGGCAAGGCGCTGGGGCGCCATGGCCGCCAGCAGCAGCGTCATGAGTCCGCCCAGCGATGTGCCCACCGCGACGAACCGCGCGATGCCGGCTGCGTCGACCAGCGCGGTCACGTCGTCGACGTACTGCAGCGGGTTGTAAGTCGCCGAATCCTTCGAATACGCGCTGTCCCCCCGCCCGCGCATGTCGGGGCAGATCACGCGGCGTGCGCCTGCGAGATGCCGCGCGAGGTTCTCGAAATCGCGGGCGTTGCGGGTCAACCCCGGCAGGCACACGACCGGCGGCCGCGCCGGGCCTTCAGGATGATCTGGCCCCGGATAATCGCGAAAGTGCAGCTTCAGCCCGTCGCGGCTGGTCCAGTACTGGTCGGAAAAATCGGTCATGGTCCCTCGGTCGGCCTCGCGCGCAGCCTTGCGCTCGGGGGCGGCGATAGCCACTATCGCCGGATGCGCCCAGAACCGCAAGCAGCGCCCTATTCTCCCGATCCCCGGATCCTGTCGCTGGCCCCCTGGCTGGCCGATCCGGTGGCGGCCGCCGATTTTCCGCAGCACGTGCTGCGCTATCGCAACGATCGCTGGGCCGCCGCCGTCGGACTGGAGGCGTTGTCCAACGATGATTGGACGGCGCATTTCGGCGGGTTCGCGCCGCTTTCTAGCAACCTGCCCCAGCCGCTCGCGCTGCGGTATCACGGCCACCAGTTCCGAAACTACAACCCCGAGATCGGCGACGGCCGCGGCTTCCTGTTCGCGCAATTGCGCGACGGTTCGGGCCGGCTGCTCGATCTCGGCACCAAGGGCTCGGGAACGACGCCGTGGAGCCGGCAGGGCGACGGGCGGCTGACGCTCAAGGGCGCGGTGCGCGAAATCCTCGCGACGGAAATGCTCGAGGCGCTCGGCGCGAACACCAGCAAGA
The DNA here is from genome assembly GCA_039914785.1 of Novosphingobium sp. Lineage (GTDB taxonomy): Bacteria > Pseudomonadota > Alphaproteobacteria > Sphingomonadales > Sphingomonadaceae > Novosphingobium. The sequence goes on along the minus strand of JBDSOM010000072.1, from coordinate 8,180 downwards.
CCTTCTCGGTCGTCGAAACCGGCGAGCGGCTTTATCGCGGCGACGAGCCCTCCCCCACCCGCGCGGCGGTGCTGGTGCGGCTCAGCCACGGGCATATCCGCATCGGCACCTTCCAGCGCCTGGCCGCCTTCCAGGAGCGCGAGGAGATGGAGGAGCTGATCGCCTACTGCCTCGCCAACTTCCCCGGCGCGGCACCACCCGATTCCGCCCCCGGCCGCGACGAGCCGGCGGTGGTGTTGCTCCACCAGGTGGTCGAGCGCCTGGCCGACCTCGCCGCCTCGTACATGGCCGCCGGCTTCGTCCACGGCGTGCTCAATACCGATAACATGAACGTGTCGGGCGAAAGCTTCGACTACGGCCCGTGGCGCTGGCTGCCCCGTTGGGACGCGGGGTTCACCGCAGCCTATTTCGATCATTCCGGCCTTTACGCCTTCGGCCGCCAGCCCGAGGCGATCCACTGGAACTGCGGCCAGCTGGCGGTTGCGCTGCGCCTGCTGGTCGACGCACCCCCGCTGATCGCTGCGCTGGAGCGCTTCGGACCACTCTACCAGGCGGCGCTGGCGAGGCGCTTCGTCTGGCGGCTAGGGGTCGAATCGCGCGGCCTGGAAGTCGATTCGGCGCTGATCGCGACCGCCGAGCAAGCGATGCGCGACGGCGGCATCTCGCCCGACCGGTTCTTCTTCCAGCATCGCGGCGGCGCGGGCGCGGAAGGCGACCTGGCCGAACGGCTCAAGGACTACCGCGCCAGCGAGCGCGATGATCCGCTGTGGCAGACGGCCGAGCCGCCCACACTGGTGATCGACGAGGTCGAGCGAATCTGGGAAGCGATCGACCAGCGCGACGACTGGACCGCGCTGACCGAGCACGTCACGGCGATCCGCGCGCTCGGCCAGGCGCTCGGTCCCGCCCCGATCGCCGCCGGACACGGTTAATTACTCCGCAATTCTGCCGCTTTATGGGGATAACACCTAGGCTTCCTGCGCGCCGCGGGCTATCCGGGGCGACAGGGCAAGAAACAGGGCGGACCGATTGAGCGCAACGGAGATCATCTCCCACGAGCCGGCGACCGGCGTCGAAGTCTGGCGCGGAAAAGTCGGCGACGTCGACGAGACGGTCGCGCGCGCACGCCGCGCCTGGCCGGGCTGGGCGGCGCAACCGCTATCGAACCGCATGGAGGCGATGCGCCGCTTCGCCAACGAAGTGCGCAAGGAAGCGGAAAGCCTGGCCACACTGATCTCGCGCGAGACCGGCAAGCCGCTGTGGGACGCGCGTACCGAAGTCGAGAGCGTCATCGCCCGCGTCGAGATCGCCATTCGCGCGTCTTCCGAACGCACCGCGCAGCGCAAGTACGACAATGCCCTGCAAGGGACGACCGCGGTCCGCCACAAGCCCCACGGGGTTTTGGCGGTAATCGGGCCGTTCAGTTCACCCGCGCACCTGCCGTGCGGTCACATCATCCCGGCCCTGATCGCGGGCAACGCGGTGATCTTCAAGCCGAGCGAGCGCTGCCCCGGCAGCGCCGAGCTGCTGATGCGGTGCTTCACCAATGCCGGCGTGCCGGCCGCGGTCGCCCAGTTGCTGATCGGCGGGCCCGCCGAAGGCCAGGACCTCGCCCTCCACGACGGCGTCTCCGGGGTGCTGTTCACGGGGTCGACCGATATCGGCATCTCGCTCAACCGCAAGCTAGCGGCGCGGCCAGACAAGTTCATCGCGCTCGAACTCGGGGGCAACAACCCCCTGGTGGTGCTCGACACCCCGCTGATTGCCGACGCCGCGGTGCTGATCGTGCAATCGGCGTTCTCGAGCGCCGGGCAGCGCTGCACGTCGGCGCGGCGGCTGATCGTCAAGGCCTCGATCTACGACGCGCTGATGGCCCAGGTAAAGGCGATGGCCGACCGCCTGATCGTCGGCGCGCCGTTCGATGAGCCCGCCCCGTTCATGGGCCCGGTGATCGACAACGCCGCCGCCGACGGCCTGCTGGAAAGCTTCGTCTATTTGATGAGCAACGGCGGCCGGGCGATCAAGCACATGGTTCGCGCGAAGCCGAACCTGCCGTTTCTCTCCCCCGCGATCATCGACACCACCGGGGTCAAGGATCGGCCCGACATCGAGCTTTATGGCCCGCTGCTGCAAGTCATCAAGGTCGACGATCTGGATCAGGCCATCGCCGAGGCGAACGCCACGCGCTTCGGCCTGTCGGCCTCGATGATCGGCGGAACGCCGCAGGAATACAGCAAGTTCTGGGCGAACGTTCGCGCCGGGGTGGTCAACTGGAACCGCCCTACGGTGGGTGCGCCCCTCAATGCGCCGTTCGGCGGGGTCGGCCTTTCGGGCAACCATCGCCCGACCGGCTTCTACGCGGCAGACTATTGCGCCTATCCGGTGACGTCCGCGGAACTCGAACAGCCCCGTGCGACCGTCGGCGTGGGCTTCCGCGACGCTTAGGCCCCGGCCGCCAGCTCCACCTGGGCCAGACCGTCCGCGCCGGGACGAACCCGCACCTCGAACGTCGCAGTCCCGTTCGTGCCGGCCAGGACATCGACTTCGCCGTGGCGGCGGCGCTGCGTGGTGAAGCCGGCCGCGCCAGCCTGCGTGTAGTAGAAATCGATCACCGCCGAAGGCTGCACGGGGGTCGCGAAAACGACCGCGCGCAACCCGCAGCCCGCGCCCCCCGCCACCTCCTGAACATGGCCGCGCGGATAGACCGGCAGCGCCTGGGGCAGGCTCGCCGCCCAGGTGTAGCCATAGCGCAGACCGGACAGGCACTCGCGCGCGATCCCCGGCAGGGCCGCGGCCACTTGCCCCGCAGTCACCGCCGGGGCGAGCGTGGCATCGCTCAGGGCCGGTTCTGGCGCGGTCTTGATCATGCCGCCCGCCAGCCGCGCAGCATCGGCCATGGCGGCCGCGACCGCCTCGGGCGAAACGTCGTCCAGCGGCACGGCATCGAAGCGGTCGAGCGTGATCGCGGCATTGCCGCGGTTCTGCGAGACAAGGTCGGGATCGATCATGATCGGGTCGGCTAGCGCCGCGACGATCGCCGGGTCCAGCTCCGCCGGAGCCGCGGGCGCGGGCGCCCGGTCGCCGCCGCATGCGGTCAGCGCGATGCCCGCGAGCAGCGGGAGCAAGGAGGAGCGGCGGATCGGCATGCGGTGGTTTCCGTCTGCCTTCGTAGCGCAGAAACGCTAACGCCCGCTTAGCTGGCCAGAAAAAGGGCGCCCCCGGCTCATGGCCAGGGGCGCCCGCATTTCACGTTACCGTAATCGGTGTTTAACGGCAGCGTGAGTTGCTTCGATCGACCTCGCGGCCGAGCAACGCACCGCCGGCTACGCCCAGCAGCGTGCCCAGCGTGCGGTCGCCGCGACCCGCGATGCCATTGCCGACCAGGCCGCCAACCGCGCCGCCGATCAACAGGCCGGTGGTGCCGTCGCCGCGGCGGCAGTGATAACGTCCGTCATCGCCCCGCCACACCCGGGTGTTGCGCGAAACCCGCTCGTCACGGTAGCCGCCGCGATAGTCGCCCCGCCCGTAATTGCCGTCGTAGCGGCCATAACGGCCGTCGCGGCCATCGCGGTCCCAGCGATCGTGGGCATTTGCGGTGGCGACGCCAGTGACGGCGCCAACGCTGGCCGTGTGGCTCGCCGGGGCCGCCATGGCAGGCATGCTGGCCGCGATCATGCCTGGTGCAGCGAGAGCCAGGGCGGCGGTGATGAAGGACTTCTTCATGATGGTTCTCCGTAAGATGTCTTGCCGATCTCTCGGCCTGCGTTCATCAATACAGCCTCCAACCTGAACCGACTGCAACGCGGCTGTCAGATTCGCGGTTTACGGCGAAGCGAGCGGATTCGGGTGGTGAACGGTGGGTTGCCGCCAATCCTTTTACGATCTACCCGGACAGGCCCTTTCCTGCGGCGTTCCCAGCGACGATGACGGCACACCCTCCCCACCGCCCAAGCGGGCTACCCGCCGCGATCGGCGCGTATGTTATCTGGGGGTTGCTGCCGCTTTACCTCAAGCTGCTGCATGCGGTCCCGCCGTTCGAGTTCGTCGGCTGGCGGATCCTGTTCACGGTGCCGGTATGCCTGGCGATCGTCGCGGTGCGCCGCCAGGGCGCAGAGCTTCTGGCCGGACTGCGCAGCCCGAAGGTGCTGGGCGCCCTGTTCGCCAGCGCCTTGCTGATCGGCGGCAATTGGGTGGTCTACATCATCGCGGTCCAAACCGACCACGTCCTCGCCGCCAGTCTGGGTTATTACATCAATCCGCTGCTGAACGTGTTGCTCGGCACGGTATTTCTGGGCGAACGGCTCAGCCGGCTGCAGTGGCTCGCGGTCGCAATTGCCGCTGTCGGCGTTGCCGTGCTGGCCTGGGGCGCGCGCGAGATGCTGTGGATCAGCCTGTCGCTGGCCAGCAGTTTCGCGCTCTACGGGCTGGTTCGCAAGACCGCGCCCGTCGGTTCGCTGCCCGGCCTGACGATCGAGACCCTGCTGCTCGCCCTGCCCGCGATCGTCGTCCTGAGCGTGATGGGCTCGGGCGGTGCGGCGCTGCACTTCGGCCACGACACGACGGTGAGCCTGCTCTTGGCCGGATCGGGGATCGCCACCGCGGTGCCGTTGCTGATGTTTGCCCTGGCGGCCCGCCGGATGGATTATTCGGCGCTGGGATTCGTCCAGTTCATCGCGCCGACGATCGCGTTCATCGTCAGCCTGACGGTGTTCGGCGAAACCCTGCGGCCGATCCAGCTGGCCAGCTTCGTGCTGATCTGGATCGCGATCGCGGTGTTCACCTGGGACCTCGTCAGCCGCCGCCGCGCCGCTGCGGCCGCGCACGCGCTGGTCCCGGCGTCCTCGGACATCCGCCGGGTCGATCGCGAGCCGGTTTGACCCGGCCTATCGCGCACATACGAAAAATCGCCCGCGGTTAGGCGGGCGATCTTCGTGTTTCCATAGCGTGCGAAGGCGATAGGCGGTTAAGCCGCTTCTTCCTTGCCCTTGTGGACGCGGACCGGTTCCTTGCGGCCTTCGACGACGTCCTTGTCGATCACGACTTCGGCGATGTCGTCTTCGGTCGGGATGTCGAACATCGTGTCGAGCAACAGGCCCTCGACGATCGAGCGCAGTCCGCGCGCGCCGGTCTTGCGGGCAATCGCCTTCTTGGCGATCGCCTCGAGCGCATCGTCGGTGAACGTCAACGCGACGTCCTCGAGCTCGAACAGCTTGGCGTACTGCTTGATCAGCGCGTTCTTCGGTTCCTTGAGGATCTTGACCAGCGCCTCGATATCGAGGTCTTCCAGCGTGGCGATCACCGGCAGGCGGCCGACGAATTCGGGGATCAGGCCGAACTTGAGCAGATCCTCGGGCTCGGCCTTCTGGAGCAGTTCGCCGACCTTGCGCTTGTCGGGATCGGCGACATGCGCGCCGAAGCCGATCGAGCGCTTTTGCAGGCGGTCGGAGATGATCTTGTCGAGGCCCGCGAACGCGCCGCCGCAGATGAACAGGATGTTCGTCGTGTCGACCTGCAGGAATTCCTGCTGCGGATGCTTGCGGCCGCCCTGGGGCGGAACCGAGGCGGTGGTGCCTTCCATCAGCTTGAGCAGCGCCTGCTGAACGCCCTCGCCCGACACGTCGCGCGTGATCGAGGGGTTCTCGGCCTTGCGGCTGATCTTGTCGATCTCGTCGATGTAGACGATGCCGTGCTGCGCCTTCTCGACGTTGTAGTCGGACGACTGGAGCAGCTTGAGGATGATGTTCTCGACATCCTCGCCGACGTAACCGGCTTCGGTCAACGTCGTCGCATCGGCCATCGTGAACGGCACGTCGAACGTCTTGGCCAGCGTCTGCGCGAGCAGCGTCTTGCCCGAGCCCGTCGGGCCGACGAGCAGGATGTTCGACTTCGACAGCTCGACTTCGCCACCCTTGCCGCTGTGCTTCAACCGCTTGTAGTGGTTGTGCACCGCAACGGAGAGCACGCGCTTGGCGCGGTCCTGGCCGATCACATAATCGTTCAGCGTTTCGAAGATGTCGCGCGGGGTGGGTACCCCGCCGTCCTTCTTGCCGGCGATCCCCGCCTTGGTTTCCTCGCGGATGATGTCGTTGCACAGTTCGACGCATTCATCGCAGATGAACACGGTAGGGCCAGCAATGAGCTTGCGCACCTCGTGCTGCGACTTCCCGCAGAAGCTGCAGTACAGGGTGCTTTTTGCGTCGGATCCACTCAATTTGGTCATGCTTCTTCCTGAACGCCCGGTCGGGCTGAACTCTGCGAGTCTAGCCCGGCGAGCGGTTTAATCAATCCCACGCTGTATCAGGCGAACCTTACGGAGCGCTGAAGCGCCCCGCAAAATCGGTGCCAGCCGCCAGCGATCATTCGCTGGGTGCGCCGCCCGAGCCGGAAACGTCGCCGATCTTGTCGGTTTCGGGGCGAGTCTCGAACACCTTGTCGACCAGCCCGAAAACCTTGGCTTCCTCGGCTTCGAGGAAGGTGTCGCGATCCATCGCCTTTTCGATCTCGGCCAGGGTGCGACCGGTGAACTTCACGTAAAGATCGTTCATCCGGGCGCGGATGCGCAAAATCTCGCGCGCCTGGATCTCGATGTCCGAGGCCATGCCGCGCGCGCCGCCCGAGGGCTGGTGGACCATGATCCGCGCGCTCGGCAGCGCGATGCGCATCCCTGGCTCACCGGCGGCGAGCAGGAAACTGCCCATCGAGGCGGCCTGGCCGATGCACACCGTCGAAACACGCGGACGAATGTACTGCATGGTGTCGTAGATCGCCATGCCGGCGGTCACCACCCCACCCGGCGAGTTGATGTACATCGAGATATCCTTGGACGGGTTCTCGCTCTCCAGGAACAGCAGCTGCGCGGTGATCAGCGCGGCCATCTGGTCCTCGACCTCGCCGGTGACGAAGACGATGCGCTCACGCAGCAGGCGCGAGAAGATGTCGAAGCTGCGCTCGCCGCGGCTGGTCTGCTCGACGACCATCGGCACCAGGGCACCGGTGATGGGATCTTGCGTGAACTTACCTTGCGCCGAATTTGCGCCGAACAGATCGATCATGGATGCCCTCTGGAAATTTGGCGGGTGATTGCGACGGCCTATGTCGCGTGCCGCCAGCGGATGTTCAAGGGCCTTAACCTAACCATCGACAGGACGGTATGGTTCGGGCGCGCAGCCTGCTCCGAAACGGCGAAAGGCAGGCGCGTCACCGCACCTGCCCTTCGCTCATTTCGCTACGGCGATCAGGCCTTTTTGGCCGGAGCCTTCTTGGCGGCGGGCTTTTTCGCAGGAGCAGCCTCGACTTCGGCCGGCGCCGCGTCTTCCTTGGCGGCAGCCTTCTTGGCAGGAGCCTTCTTCGCCGCCGGCTTTTCCTCCGCTACGGCAGCCGCTTCGGCGTCAGGAGCCGCTTCGGCTTCGGGAGCCGCTTCGGCTTCGGGAGCCGCTTCGGCTTCGGGAGCCTTTTCGGCGGCAGCCTTCTTGGCAGCCGGCTTCTTGGCAGCGGCCTTCTTCGGCTTCTCGGCGTGGTCATGGCCGCAATCCGGACCATGGACGTGCCCGCCAGTGGCGCCGTCTTCGGCCTCGATCGCGGCCTGCAGCTCGTCGCGGGTCACTTCACGCTCGGTGACTTCGGCCTTGTCGAACAGGAAGTCGACGACCTTGTCCTCGTACAGCGGCGCGCGCAGCTGCGCGGCGACCATGGGGTCGGACTGGACGTATTCGGCGAAGCGCTGGCGGTCCTCGGGGCGATACTGCTGCGCGGCCTGGTTCATGAGCATGCTCATTTCCTGCTGCGAGACCTCGACGCCGTTACCCTGGCCGATTTCGGACAAGAGCAGGCCCAAGCGAACGCGGCGCACGGCGATGCCGCGGTAATCTTCCTTCTCGGCTTCGATCTCGGCGCGGGCGGCCTCGGGATCTTCCTCGTTCGCGGCTTCCTGCTCGAGCTGAGCCCAGATCTGCTGGAACTCCGCTTCGACCATCGACGGAGGAACGTCGAAATCGCTGGTAGCGGCAAGCTGATCGAGCAGCGAGCGCTTCATCGCGGTACGGGTCAGCCCGGCGGTTTCCTGCTCAAGCTGGCCGCGCAGCAGACCCTGCAGCTGCGCGAGGTCGGTGAGGCCGAGGTTCTTGGCGAAATCGTCGTCGATCGTCGCCTCACCGGCGACCTTCACGGCGTGAACCGTAAAG
>JBDSOM010000127.1:0-10035 GCA_039914785.1 Novosphingobium sp. | reverse complement strand
CGCGCCGAAGTCACCGAGGCCCAGATATTCCGGTGCTTCACCTCGAAGGGCGACTTGTTCCGCACCGCGATCTTCGCGCCGCTGAACCGCCACTTCACCGATCACCAGGCCCGCCGGACCGGCGCGGAAGATGCCGTGCCGACCCGCCAGGGCGCGCGCGAGTTCATCGCTGAACTGCAGGACTTCATCGGCGAACACTCGGGGATGCTGATGTCGCTCGCGGTGGCAAAAGCCTATGCCCAGGATCCCACCGAAGGCGGGGCCGGGCTCGACGGGCTGACCACGTATTTCGAGCGCGGTGCAGGGATGATGCGCAGCCGTGTGAAGGGCGAGCCGACGGTTGCGCCCGAACTGATGGTCCGCGTTTCATTCGCCGCCGTGCTCGGCTGCGTGCTGTTCAGCGACTGGCTGTTCCCGCCGGGCGTGGCCAGCGCCGCCGAATTTCGCGAGGCGACGTTGGGCTTCATGCTCGACGGCCTCAACGCCAACAACGACTACATTTGAGCATATTGGAGAGCGAACAATGATTGGACCAGATATCCTCGACCTCGGCGGCCAGAACGCACTCGTGACCGGGGCCGGGCAAGGCGCCGGCCGCGCGATCGCGCTGATGCTGGCGCGGCACGGCGCCGGCGGCGTCGCCGTCAACGATTACGTGCTGGAACGGGCTGAAGCGGTGGCCGAGGAAATTCGCGCGCTCGGCGTCAAGGCGTCGGCGGTTCAGGCCGACGTCAGCGACCTGGAATCGGTGCGCGCGATGGCGGCCAAAGCCACCGCCGAGCTTGGGCCGATCACGATCCTGGTCAACAACGCCGGCATGGCCGGGCCGACATCCCAACTGCGCCCCCGCGACGTGTTCTGGGAGGAAGATCCCGCCGAATGGGGCAAGTACCTTGGCACCAACCTCTATGGCGTGTTCAATTGCTGCCACGCATTGCTGCCCGGCATGGTCGCGGCGCAGCGCGGGCGGATCGTCACGATCACGTCTGATTCAGGCCGCGCGGGCGAGCCCCGCCAGGCCGTCTATTCCGCCGCGAAAGCCGGCGCGGCGGGCTTCGTGCGCTCGATCGCCAAGGAAGCGGGTCGTTACGGGATCACCAGCAACGCGATTTCGCTGTCGTCGCTGGAGTTTCCGATGAGCGAGGAGGAGCGCGAGAACTTCTACCAGCTGGAACAGATCAAGGCCCAGCTCTCGCGTTACATCGTGCGCCGCTACGGCAAGCCCGACGAGGTCGCGGCGCTGACGTTGTTCCTGTGCTCCGACATGGCCGGATGGGTCACCGGGCAGACGTATCCGTTGAACGGCGGGTACACGCTGGCGGTGTGAGGATGATTGGCGACGTTGCCGGGGCCTCCCCATCGCGTTGCGATGATGGAGGGTCGGCCTTCCGTTGGACGAATGAGGATCAAGGGGGCGCTGGCATAGCAGCGCGGTGGCGGCTAGCGGTTGACTTCGGGCGGTTCAGAGCCTGAAGCTCGGCCGCATACGTTTCCAGGAGAACCCATGGCTTCGCTAGCCTTCCACGCGCCCGATTCGATCGCCGACGCCATTGCCCTGCTCGCGGCGGACCCCTCGGCGCGCCCTCTGGCTGGCGGCACCGACCTGATCGTGCAGATGCGCTCGGGCCGGTCCGCGCCCGGCGCGATCGTCGATCTCAAGCGAATCCGCCAGCTTACCGGCATTCGTTCTCACGGGACCGGCTTCGCGATCGGCGCGGCGACCCCGTGCACCGCGCTCAAGGCCGACACGGCGCTCGTCGCCGCGTGGCCAGGCGTGGTCGAGGCGGCGAACCTGATCGGCTCGGTCCAGGTGCGCAACCGCGCGACGATCACGGGTAACTTGTGCAACGCGTCGCCTGCGGCCGACAGCGTGCCCGCGCTGATCGCGGCGAGCGCGACGTGCCTGATCGCCGGACCGAAGGGGGAACGGGAAGTGGCGGTGGAAACCATCGCGACCGGGCCGGGTCGAACCTCGCTCGCACCGGGCGAATTCGTCGTCGAGATCCGCTTGCCCGCCCGCGCCGGCGGCGATGCCTATCTCCGCTCGATCCCGCGCACCGAAATGGACATCGCGGTCGTCGGCGCAGGTGCGAACCTGACCATCGATGCCGATGGCACGTGCGCCGCCGCGCGGATCGCCATCGGCGCCGCCGCGCCCACTGCCTTGCTGGTCGCCGCCGCCGGCGCGGCGCTGGTCGGTACCCGGTTCGATGACGCCGCGCTCGAACGCATGGCCGATGCGGTGCGCGCCGCCTGCCGCCCGATCGACGACAAGCGCGGCACCGCGAAATACCGCACCGCGATGGCCGGGGTCCTGGCCAGGCGGGTGGTCGCTATCGCCCGGCAGCGGGCCGGATAGAACGCATGAACAAGCTCGTCATCTCGTGTACCGTCAACGGCGATGCGACAGAATTTCTCGCCGAGCCCGGCGATAGCCTGCTCGACGTCCTGCGCGACGAACTCGCGCTGACCGGGTCCAAGGAAGGTTGTGGGTCGGGCGACTGCGGGGCCTGCACCGTGGTCCTCGACGGCGAGATGGTGTGCGCGTGCTTGGTCCTCGCCCCTGAAGCCCAAGGCCGCCATGTCGCGACGATCGAGGGTGTCGCCGAAGGATCGCGGCTCCACCCGATCCAGGAGAAGTTCCTGGAGCACGCGGCCCTGCAGTGCGGGTTCTGCACTCCGGGCTTCATCGTCGCCACCAAGAACCTGCTCGACCGCAACCCGGACCCGAGCGAGAGCGAAGTGCGATACTGGCTGGCCGGCAACTTGTGCCGCTGCACCGGCTACGACAAGATCGTTCGCGCGGTGCTCGCCGCCGCGGCCGAACTCCGTCAGGAAAAGGCGCCTGTATGAACGAGCTGTCCAAATTCGCGCCCGGCAAGGAATTCCGCGTGATCGGCACCAGTCCGGTTCGGCCCGACGGAGTCGACAAAGTCACCGGCAAAGCCGTTTACGGCACCGATTTCACCGTCGCTGGCATGCTGCAGGGCGCGATCCTGCGCAGCCCGCATGCCCACGCCCGCATTCGCGGCATCGATACCCGCAAGGCGGCTGCGCTCCCCGGCGTGAAGGCCGTCGTCACCGGGGTCGATTTCCCCGACCTTGAATCGCTCGTCGTCAGCGCGGGGGAATCGTCGGGCGACATCATCCACATCTCGCGAACCTGCATGGCGCACGAAAAGGTGCTCTACGCCGGCCACGCGGTCGCCGCCGTTGCTGCGACCAGCGCCCGGCTCGCGCGTGAGGCGCTGGCGCTGATCGTGGTCGATTACGAAATCCTGCCCCACGTGATCGATCCCGAGGCGGCGCTCGCGGCGGACGCACCGCTGCTGCATGACGATGTGTTCACCCGGGGCGCCGAGCCCAAGCCGGACCAGCCCTCAAACATCGCGCAGCAAGTGGCGCTCGATCGCGGTGACGTCACGGCGGCACTCGCCGGGGCGGCAAAGGTCGTTGGCGGCCGCTACACCACCGAGTTCGTCCACCAGGGCTATATCGAACCGCATACGTGCGTCGCCGCGTGGGGCGCGGACGGGCAGGCGCAAATCTGGGCGTCGAGCCAGGGGCATTTCTCGATCCGCTCGCTGACCGCGACCGTGCTCGGCATTGCGATGGCCGACATCCGGGTCCACCCGCTGGAGATCGGCGGCGGCTTCGGTGGCAAGACCGGGATCTATCTGGAACCCGTCGCGATGCTGCTGTCACGCCAGGCCGGCCGTCCGGTTCGCCTGGCGATGACGCGCGCCGAAGTGTTCGAGGCGACCGGGCCTGCCCCCGGCGCGGTGATCGAACTCAAGATCGGCGCAAACGCGGATGGCATGCTGGTCGGGGCGGAGATCGACTTCGTCTACAACGCGGGCGCTTATCCCGGCATCACCGTCCATTCGGGACTGACGTGCTCGATCGGCCACTACAAAGTCGCCAACGCTCGCATTTTCGGGCGCGAAGTGCTGACCAACCGCCCGCCGGTTAAGGCCTATCGCGCGCCGAGCGCCCCGCAGATCACCTTTGCGGTCGAAAGCGCGCTCGACGAGCTGGCGCGTGAGCTGGGCATCGATCCGCTGGAACTGCGGCTCAAGAACGCGGTCCGGCCGGGCGATCCGCAAATGAACGGGGTGCCGTACGGCCAGATCGGCTATATCGAATGCATCGAGGCGGCGCAGGCGCATCCTCACTGGACCGCGCCGCTCGGACCAAACGAGGGGCGCGGGGTCGCCGGCGGGTTCTGGGGCAACTACGGCGGGCCGTCGACCGCGCAAGTCAGCCTGGCCGAGGACGGCACGGTGCTGGTCGCCACGGGCAGCCCGGACATCGGCGGGAGCCGCGCCGCGATGGCGATGATGGCCGCCGAGGCGCTGCAACTGCCCTATGAGGCGGTTCGCGTGATCGTCGCCGATACCGCCTCGATCGGGTATTCCATGGTCACCGGCGGCAGCCGCACGACGTTCGCTACCGGCAAGGCGGTGATCGAGGCGGCCGAGATCGTCGTCGCCCAGCTCAAGGCCCGCGCCGCCGTGATGTGGAGCGTCTCGCCCGCCGAAGTCGTCTGGGCCGATGGCACCGCGACGTGCCTGGCCGAGGGCAAGACCGACCAGCGCCTGACGATCCGGCAGATCGCGGCGCGCGCGCCATTTTCCGGCGGGCCGATCTCGGCGCAAGTCGGGCTCAACGCCGCCGGGTATCTGCCGGGCTTCGCGGTCCACATTTGCGACGTCGAGGTCGATCCCGAGACCGGGCAAGTCGGCGTCGTGCGCTACACCGCGGTGCAGGACGTCGGCCAGGCGATCCACAAAAGCTACGTCGAAGGCCAGATCCAGGGCGGGGCGGTGCAGGGCATCGGCTGGGCGCTCAACGAGGCCTACAGCTACGACGCGGACGGCCGGATGGAGAACGCCGGGTTCCTCGATTACCGCATGCCCGTCGCCTCGGACCTGCCGATGATCGAAACGGTCATGATCGAGGTGCCGAACCCCGCGCATCCGTACGGGGTCAAGGGCGTGGGCGAGGCGCCGATCGTACCGCCGCTCGCCGCGGTCGCCAACGCGGTGCGTGCGGCGACGGGCAAGCGGCTCACCGACCTGCCGCTGTCGCCTGACCGGATCTACGCGGCGATGCAGGCGACGTAGGCTTGGCCCGCGTCATCGTGACCGCGCCTTTGAACGGGGAGTTCCCCGGCGGCGCGCGCGAGTTGGAACTGGCCGCCGGGAGCGTGTTTGCGCTGGTCGACGGGCTCGATACCCTGAGTCCCGGGGTGGCGGAGTTCATCGCCGCCAACGTTTCGATCGCGGTCGACGGCACGCTGATCAGCGACTGGTCGACCGCGCTCACCGCCGAATCCGAGGTCATGCTAGTCCCGCATATAGCCGGAGGTTAGCAGTAGGTTAGACTAGCGCGGCCCGCGTTGGAATGCCGCGTGGGTGCAGACCTCGTAGCTCGGCTCGACGGCTTCGAGCATGTTGCGGAACTTGCCGTCGAATGGGCGCTGGATCTGCACGTCGTAAGTGACGACGCGTTTGGAAAAGCGCCACTTGCGGTCGGCTTCGCGGCGGTAGGTGTCGATGTAGCGCACGCACATGAAATCCTCGATCATCGCGCCCGGGTTCGCGCGGTCGGGGATCAGGTGATAAGCCAGCGCATAGACCTCACCGCTGCCCTCGTTGCCATCGAGGTCAATCAGGTGGTTGCAAACGTGGTGCCCACTATAGGGCATGTAAGGCAGCGACTGCTCGATGAAGTCGCAGTATTCCTTGGCCCCGCCGTCAAAACTATCCCCATGGCTGTCGGTCGCGGCGGCGGTGTAAAGATCGCGCAGCAGGGCGATGTCCTTGCGATCCACCGCGCGCGAATAGCTCAGCACGAGGTCGCGGATCGCGTCCTTGTCGATCAGGCGTTGCAGCGCGGTCTGGTCGATAGTCATCGGATTGTTCCTCTCAAAATCAGGCGTCTGGCGGTAGCACCCAGTGACCGGTCTTGTCGCGGATCCATCCGCCCGAGCCCCAGGTGCCGCCGTCGATCGGGATAATCGTGCCGGTGATGTAGCTGGCCATGCGCGAGGCGAGGAACACCGCGAGGTGGCCGCACTCCGCGTCGATTCCGGGCCGTTCGAGGGGGATGCGGCGGCGGATGATATCGCGCTGCACCTCGCTCATGCTCCAGTTGGTTTCGGCGACCGGGCCGGTGAAGTTGCCGTGCGTCCCGGGCGTCGCGGTGTAGTCAGGGGCGATGGCGTTGACGCGGATACCGTGCTCCGCGAACTCCACTGCCAGCGTCCGGGTGAGGTTGTTGATCCCCGCCTTGCACGCGGCATAGACTGCATAGCCGGGGGCCGCGCGCGCGCCTTCGATGCTGGTCACGTTGATGATCGACCCGCCGCGCCCCCCAGCGATCATGACGGGGGTCGCCGCGGAAGTCGCCGCCAGGTTGCTGACGAGGTTGAGGTCGATGTGCCTCCGCCAGTTCTTCTCGGCAAGTTCGGAGAAGCCGCGCCGGGTCACGCCCCCGGCGTTGTTGACCAGGATGTCGAGCCGCCCGAACCGTTCGGCCGCCGCGGCGACCGCGTCGGTGACCTGCTGCGATTCCATGACGTTAGCGGGCAGAGCCAGCCCAGTTCGGCCGAACTCTTCGATCCGCGCGACGGTCTCGTCGCAGCGATCGGGAATGACGTCGATCACCGCCACGTCGGCACCGTGCGCGGCGAGGCAGATCGCGATCGCCCGGCCGATCCCGCCGCCGCCACCAGTCACTACCGCCGCCTGGCCGGTCAGATCGAGCGTGCCGGTATCCATACCTCAACCTCCCGCCAGACCGGCCGCGTCAGGAAGATCCGCCGGCTCATCGATGTCTCGCATCAGCCCATGGCTCTGGATGACCTCGAGTTCGAGATCCATCCGCCGGACTTCCCCGCTGTGGAGCGCGAAGCTGTCGGGCCCAAAGGCGAAAGTGAAGCCGCGCGCAGCCGGCAACGGCAGCGAGATCGCATTGGTCCCGGTGCCGTGGCGGTCGGGTGCGATGGCGACCGCATTCTTGGGCGCGAGCGAAAGCAGTTCCACCTCGCGCGCGGTGACCTGGGGCAAGTCGCCCGCGACGAACACCACGCGGCTCGCCCCGCCGCGCTCGGCGTCGGCCAGGGCTGACGTCAACGCCGCATCGAGGCCTTTGCCAGGATCGTCCAGCAGGGCGAGATCGTAGCCGTGCGACGACGGGCCGAGGATAAGCGCCTGACCCGTCGTCACTGCCGCTTGCGCCGCCTGGATGACCTTGCCGAGCATGGCGCGAACCAACGCGCTCCGGGCCGTCTCGTCCAGGACCTCGGCGAGACGCTGCTTGCCCAGGTCGGGCGCCTTGACCGGAATGACGACCCAGATAGTCATGCGCCCATCATCCTTGTCCTGCGGCTCAGTACGCCGGAGCCTTGGTTAGGCGGGTGAAACGTATGCCCGCGCCGTCCGCGCCGTACGTCTTGTTCAAATAGATCAGGATCGATGTCAGCGCCTCTGCCGCGGCCGAGTTGACCAGCGCACCGCCCGACAGGCCGCGCATGTCCATGTCGCCAATGAGGTCGATTATGACATTGCGGGCCTCGACATCGTCACTGAACGTCAGGACATCGCATTCGACTTTCTGATCGGTATCAAGGATATGCGCGGCGACACTATGAAACGATGTCACGAAGCGAATATCGTCGCCCAGGATCGCCTTGGCCTCCATCGCGGCAGAGCCGGCAGCGGGCAGCTGAACGCGCATGACCTTCGGCGGGACCAGCGGCACCGTGGTGTCGACGACAATGGCGGAGCCGACCAGCGGCGCGATCTGCGTCAGGGTGTCCGCCTGCGAGGCGTAAGGCACCGTCACGATGACGATCTCCTTGCCCGAGGCAACGGCCGTGTTCTCGCCCGAGCCGGCAGCGCCGATTTCCGCAGCGGTGGCCTGGGCCTTGTCGGCGGTGCGTGAGCCGATCGTCACCGCGTGGCCCGCCTTGACGAGCCGGCGGGCGATCGCCTTGCCGAGATGGCCGGTGCCGCCGATAATCGCGATAGAAGCCATTCTTTCCACTCCCAGACATTCCGAACTTGCCTAGTCCCGCCGATTGCCGATAGCGGCGTGCCTCGCAAGCAATAATCTTGCGCGGCAGGGAAGGGAAAAAGCGGAATGGAGGCGCGGGCGAATTTTAACGTCGCGGCGATCGCCGGAATGCCGTTGTTCGCGACCGGAATGTGCATCGCGGAGCAGATTGCAGCGGCAATGGATCGCTCCGGCGAAGCGCTACGCAGCGGCGATATCGTCGTGGTGGCACAGAAGATCGTCTCGAAAGCCGAAGGCCGCGCGGTCAGTCTGGCCGAAGTGACGCCTGGCGCGGACGCACGCCTCTTGGCTGAGCAAACCGGACGCCCGGCGTCGCTTGCCCAGTTGATCCTCGACGAGAGCGAAGCCATGATGCGCGCCAGCAAGGCAGCGATCATCGTGCGGCACCGGACCGGGCACGTGCTCGCGAACGCCGGGATCGATGCTTCGAATATCGAAGGCGGCGATGCGGATGCCGTGCTGCTGTGGCCGGTCGATCCCGACGCCAGTGCCCGGGCTATCCGCGCGCGGCTGTTCGAACTGACCGGCGTCCGGCCGGCGGTCGTCATCGCGGACAGCCTGGGCCGGGCCTGGCGCATCGGCACGGTCGGCACGGCGATCGGTTGCGCGGGACTTGCTGCGCTGGAAGACCGCCGCGGCGAGACCGACTTGTTCGGGCGGACCTTGCAGGCGACGATCATCGCGGTTGCCGATAGCGTTGCGGGCATGGCGGTTCTGGCGATGGGCGAGGGCGCCGAAGGAACGCCAGCCGCGATTGTGCGCGGCGCCGGCAAATGGGTTTCGAATGAGGACGGCGCGGGTGCCGGCGCGGGCCTTCGGGCGCTGGCGGAGGACATGTTCCGGTGAGCGCACGTTCGATCAAGGAGGGGCCCAAGGGAAGGCACGTCCTGGCGTTGTCAGGCGGGGTCGGCGGGGCCAAGCTGGCCGCCGGGCTGGCTGCGGTGCTGCCGCCCGAGCGCCTGACGATCGCGGTCAACACCGGCGACGATTTCGAGCACCTCGGCCTCACGATCTGCCCCGACATCGATTCGGTCGCCTACGCGCTCGCCGGACTGAACGATACGGTGCGCGGCTGGGGCGTGGTCGACGAAAGCTGGCGGACGATGGAAATGCTGGGCCGGGTCGGCGAGGCCACCTGGTTCAACCTTGGCGATCGCGACATGGCGATGCACCTGGCGCGCAGCTGGCGGCTGCGGGCGGGCGAGACGCTAAGCGCGGTCACGGCTCGGCTGACCGCGGCGCTCGGCATCGCGCACGCTGTCGTGCCGATGAGCGATGCGCCGGTGCGGACCCAGATCGAGACGGCGGACGGCTGGCTCGATTTCCAGCGCTATTTCGTGGCGGAGCAGTGCCGGCCCGTGGCCAAGGCGATCCGCTTCGAGGGTGCCGGCGCGCCGCCGTCTCCCGCCCTCGCGGCGGCCCTGGCCCGCGACGATCTGGCCGCGGTGGTGATCTGCCCGTCGAACCCGTTCCTGAGCGTCGATCCGATCCTGGCGGTCGGCGGGGTCCGCTCGGCGCTCGCTGCGTTGGAAGTCCCGGTCGTCGCGGTATCCCCGCTGGTCGGCGGCAAGCCCGTGAAGGGCCCGTTGTCGAAGTTGCTCCAGGAACTGGGCAGCGGTAGCGACAATCTCGCCATCGCCAGGCACTACGGCGCGCTGGTGGATCGCTTCGTCATAGATCGCGGCGACGCTACCGACGCCCAGGGATTGCGCGCCTTAAGTCTTTCGGTCACCGTTACCGAAACCCTGATGCGCGACGCGGACGACCGCGAGCGCCTTGCGCGCGCGGTCCTGGCCGCCGCTGGACTGGACGAATGATTTGGAAAACGATCACGACCTGATCGAGCGGCTTTTGAGCGCCCCGCTTGGTGACTTGCTCGCCGAAGCGCGCCAGCGCCGCGACACCCGCGGAGGTGCAGTAGCTTCGGCTCGGACGACGTATTCGCGCAAGGTG
>JBDSOM010000091.1:0-3333 GCA_039914785.1 Novosphingobium sp. | reverse complement strand
CCAGTGTGGGAGATCGGTTCCATTCGGATCGCCGGTACGCGCGAAGTTCACCCAATAGTCTTGGATGGTATCGATCATCGCAACATCCAGCGCCGCTTTCTCCGGTGACTGCGCGGCGTAACGCCACGCACGCTTTGGAAAGTCGAAGACATAACCAAGTTCGGCGCCGTGCCCTGGACCGAGCTTCCGGAACGGGCCGATGCCCGGCGTGTGCGAAAACCTGTAGAAATAGACCTGGCCGCGGCGAGTCTTCTCGTGGGTGCGCGCCCACGTCATCATCTGCCACTTGAAGGCGACCTCGCCGCTGAGTCTGGCTTGCGACTGGATCGCTTCGGCATCGCTGCGCGCAGGGTACAGGGCCAGGATTCGGTCCGCGAAATCTCCGTAAACATCGCGGACCTCGCCCATATAGGCCGCCGCGCTGGCGGGTGCTGCGCCGTCCGATTCGGCCGCAGTGTAGCCGAGCAGCAAGTCGGCGCGATTGGCTTTGCCTCCCGCGTAACGGGTGTAGGGATCACCGGGTATCACATAACCATCGACGATCCCGAGAACACCGCCTGCCAAGTTTTTGCCTGGCCACACCGTGGCGGGAACCTGGACAATTCGGTCCGCCGGTAAAGCACGTAGGTCGGCCAGGGAAGCGGCATGAAGATGCGCCGCAAGCCGCGCTCCGGCTGCCTCGGCATCAGAAAGCATCGCGATTCCGTGCCGCGAACCCGACGGGCCGAAATTCGCCCCGCTCATCGCGATGATCCGGCGATAGAGCCCGCGCGCGAGCGGTGACACCTCCAGCTGGCTCATATTCCAGGCGCCCGCGGAATGACCAAACACGGTGACGTTATCAGGATCGCCGCCGAAGGCGCGGGCGTTCGCCCGCACCCATTTCAGTGCCGCGATGATGTCCATCATGCCATAGTTGCCCGAAGCGCCGTTGCTCCTTTCGCGCCCTAGTTCCTTGTGCGCCAAGAACCCCAGCGCACCGAGCCGGTAGTTCAGCGAGATGACCACGACATCCTTGGCCGCCAGCGAATAGCCGCTGTAAGGCGCCACCGACGCCGAGCCATTGATGTTTCCGCCGCCATGCAGCCACACCATGACCGCGCGGGGTTTCGCGGCACGCGGCGACGGCGCCCAGACGTTTAGGTAAAGGCAATCCTCGCTTTGCGGCTCGGGTGGAAAACCGGGGATCGGGCCACCTGCTTGCGGACACGCCTTTGAAAATGCGAAAGCATCGCGGGTCATGCTCCACCGCGCGGGCACTTGGGGCGCGCGCCAGCGCAGATTGCCGACCGGCGGCGCGGCATAGGGAATGCCGCGATAGACCGCCACGGCACCCTCCTTAGTTCCGCGCACCGGACCCGAGCCGGTCGTGACAGTTTCAGCGATGTCGCCCTGAGCAGTGCCAGGCGCCTGCTGCGATGCTGCGCCGCCTGGGGTAAGCAAAGCGGCAACGAGGGGGACGACCTTCAGCAAATGGCGCATAACATATCTCCCGATCTCCGGAATGGCCGCACAAATGAACTATGCGTTGAAAGAATAGCGCTACTCGTAGCGTAGAACTGCGGAAGGGTTCACCCGCGCCGCACGGTAGGCTTGCCATGAAATCGCCAGCCATGAGATCGCCACGGTCAGGACCAACGCCGAGAGAAATGGCGCAAAGCCAAGCTCGATGCGGTGAACATACAGGTTGAGGTAGCTTCGCATCGCTAGGTAGGCCAACGGCCAGGCCAGGACGTTGGCGATCACCACGGGGATCGAGAAGTCACGCAGCAGCATCCAGACCACGCCCCAGGAACTCGCGCCAAGGATCTTGCGAACGCCGATCTCGTGCAGCCGCCGGCGCGCCGCATGGACCGCCATGGCGAAGAGGCCCATCGCGGCCACGGCGAAGCTGCACACCACCAATATTTGGAACATCGCCTCGATCACGTTGGAATTGCGCGCGGTGTCGAAGCGTTCGTTCAGGAGCCGCAGCTTCAACGGCACATTCGGCACCAACCGGTCCCAAACGGCCTTGATCCCCGCGCGTGCGCCAGCGACGTCCTTTTGCGATACGCGAACGATCGCGTGAGAGGCCGAAGGGCTCATCACGTAGACCTGCGACGACATGCCCAGCGCCATCAGCGAGAGGGGTTTCGCCTCGGCCACGCCGATAATGCGGAACGTACCGGTCGGTCCGCCGTCCGATCCCTGGCTATAGTAAATGCGGCCTACCGCATCCTGCGGCTGCCGCAGGCCCATCAGACGCACGAACCCCTCATCAACTATGACCGAGACTTGCCGCAAAGCAGTCAGCGGCGCGCTCGATGACGGCGCTTGATCCTCTCCCCGGTGGCGGTCGAATCCTCTTCCAGCCACCAACTTGATGTCCATCGTCTCGAAGAAATTGTCGGAGATATTGAACAGGAGCGACAAAACCTGCCGCGAGCCCGATTGCGCGGAAGCGCTTAGCGGCAGAGTGCTGAAGCCCGAGCGGCCCCCGCCTGAGCTCCAGGGCAGCGGCCGGACCGCCGCGACGCTGCGGACGCCTGGCTGCCGAGCAAGCTCGGCCCGCAGCGTCTCCATCCCGATGTTCGCTTCGTCGGCCGAGTTCTCGATGACGAGCAGCGGGTCGGGACCGGAAAGTCGCGCGGCCTTGGCCAGTTCATCGTTCTGGGCATTCATGACCAGGACGCTGATCAGAAAGAAGCTGGCCGCCAAAAACTGGACGCCGGTCAGCAGCGTCGATATCGGCCCGCGCCTTGCCCGCGCGGGACCTGCCCGCAGCGCATCGATCGGGTTGACGCGCGAGAGGATGAACGCGGGATAGGCGCCCGCTGCGACGTTCACGATAACGATCAACGCGGCGAGCGATAGCCACAGCCGGGCGTCGGCCAGATGGAAATCAAGCCCGAGGCGGGCGTGCAGCGCCGGCAGGAGCATCGCCAGGGCTCCCAGGACGAGTACCGCCGCCACGACGGTCACGATCATGGCCTCGAACAAAAACTGGACGATCACCTGGCTCCGCCGCGCGCCGAGGACCTTTCGCGTGCCGACATCCTTGGTACGGCGCAGGCTCTGGGCAGCGGCCAGGTTCGCATAATTGACGCAGGCGATCGCCAACACCAGCGCACCCAGGAACAGGATAACCCCCGGCAGAGTGATCGCGCCGGCGCGCGGACCAAGCGCCATCGTCGTCATCATGACCGCCTGTTGGCCCGGCATCGGTTTGGCTTCCAAGTGGTAGTCCGCGGTGGCGAGCTGGTCGGCGGGCACGCGTCTACGCACGAAATCCTTGAACTTGGCGTTCAGTGCGTCCGCCGAGATGAGACTGCCGGGGGCAAGGACCGCGAA
>JBDSOM010000215.1:0-18750 GCA_039914785.1 Novosphingobium sp. | reverse complement strand
TGGCCGCAGCGCTGCGCGGGGTCCTGATCCACAAGCTGCTCGAGCGCTTGCCCGGCGTGGCGGCGGATGTGCGTAAAGCGGCCGCCGAGCGCTGGCTGGCGCGAAACGCGGCGGAGCTGGATGCCGGCGCGCGGGACGAGCTGGTTCGCGCTGCCCTTGCGGTCCTGGGCGAGCCGGCGTGGGCGGATATCTTCGCGCCCGACGCGCTGGCCGAAGTGCCGCTCGCTGCCATCGTCGGCGGACAAGTCGTGGCCGGGACGATCGATCGCCTGGTGATCGGTTCCGACCGCATCCGCCTGGTCGATTTCAAGACCGCGCGCCGGCCGCCATTGGACATCGGCGCGGTGCCGGCCAGCACCTTGCGGCAGCTCGCGGCTTACGCCGCCGCGCTCGAGGTGACGTATCCCGGCCGGGTCGTCACGGCCGCGGTGCTCTACACCCAGACGCCGCAGCTCATCGAAATCCCGGCCGAGTTGCTCGATCGCCACAAGGCCGGATTGTTCGCGGCGCAGTAAAGCTTTTTGCCCGGCCGGTTGCGCTGGGCGCGGCAGCGCCTAGATATTCAGCCAGCCGAACCAGGAGATCACCCGATGCCCACCAAAGCCGTTACCGACGCCAGCTTCGCCGCCGACGTCCTCCAGTCCGACAAGCCCGTGCTCGTCGATTTCTGGGCGGAGTGGTGCGGTCCGTGCAAGATGATCGGCCCCGCTCTGGAAGAAATCAGCGAGGAACTCGCCAGCCAGGTGACCATCGTGAAGATGGACATTATGGAGAACACCCAGATCCCCAGCGAAATCGGCGTGCAGTCGATCCCGCTGATGGTGCTGTTCAAGGACGGCAAGCCCGTCGCCCAGAAACTCGGCGCAGCGCCAAAGAGCCAGCTCAAGGGCTGGTTGGAAAGCGTGCTGTGAAACTTCGTCCCCTCCTCGTCAGAGGAGGGGACGAGGACCAGTGGGATGCCGCGAGCAGCGCTCGCGTAGAGAACTGGCGGTGTCCGGGCTGCACCACCCCAAGCCCACTCCTCTAAACAGAAGTGGGTTTTAGCTCAGCCTCGCCATGCGTTCCGCCAGGTCATCCCACAGCGCAGGGCTTGATGCGCCGAGCAGGCCAGGCAGCAAGTGTTCGTCCACGCGGTAAGCCCGGCCATCGGGCCGAGCGGCTTTCCCGCCGGCCTCGTTGAGGAAGAGCACTCCGGCGGCGTGGTCCCAGGCCAGGGTGCGCTCGAAGATCGAGACGTCATTGATCCCCAGCGCCAGGCGCGGCCACTGTTCGGCGGCGCAGCGCGGGATATCGACGCAAGTGTAATGCGGGGCGATGCCGCCGAGCAGGGCTTCGCGGCGCGTGGGATCGGCGAATACCACCGAGATCGCGGCGATCGGCGGGATCTGGCCGCTCGGCCTCGCCTCAATTCGCGCGCCGTCGACAAACGCTCCCTGGCCGCGCGCAGTCGAACAAAAGCGCCCAGTCAGCACGTCGAGAATCCATCCGCCGATGGTCTCGCCGTTCTCGGCCAGCGACACGATCACCCCGAACGGCGGTTTGCCGAGCGCAAAGTTGTTCGTGCCGTCGAGCGGATCGACGATCCAGCACAGCGCATCGCCCAGCCGGTCCATGATCGCGGGATCGGCGTGGGCGGCTTCTTCGCCGACGATCACCGCCTCGGGCAGGATCCGCGCCAGGCCCTCGGTCAGGATCGCTTCGGCCTCGTGATCGGCGACGGTGACGACATCGTCGGCCGCCTTGGCCTCGATCTCGTTCGCGGCGAGTTTTTGATAGTGCGGCAGGATCGCGCGTTCTGCCGCCTCGCGCATGAGCGCTTCGACCGAGCGGGTCAGGGCGGGGCCGATCGACTGCGCCATCAACTACGGTAGTCCGCGTTGATCGAGATGTAGCCGTGGGTCAGGTCGCACGTCCACACCGTGGCGCGCCCTTCGCCCAGGCCAAGATCGACCTCCACGGTCACCTCGCGGCCTTTCAGGTGCGCGGCGACCGGCGCCTCGTCGTAATCCGCCAGCGGCACGCCGTCGCGCGCTGCCCAGACGCCGCCGAAGCCGATCGACAGCTTGTCGCGGTCGGCGGGTTCGCCGGCCTTGCCGACCGCCATGACGACCCGTCCCCAGTTGGCGTCCTCGCCGGCGATCGCGGTCTTGACGAGGGGTGAGTTGGCGATGGCGAGGCCGACGCGCCGTGCGCTCTCGTCGCTAGTCGCCCCGGTAACGGTGACGGCGATGAACTTCTGCGCGCCTTCGCCATCCTTGACGACGAGGTGCGAAAGTTGCCGGCACACGTCGTGCAGGGCGGCGGCAAAAGCGTCCGCGCCAGGATCATCGAACGAGGCCAGCGGCGCGTTGCCGGCCTGGCCGGTGGCGAAGGCGAGCACGGTGTCGCTGGTCGAGGTGTCGCTATCGACGGTGATGCAGCTGAACGTCTGCGCGTTTGCCGCGGACAGGCATTGCTGGAGGAACGCCGGCTCGACCGCCGCGTCGGTGAACACGTAGCCCAGCATCGTCGCCATGTCCGGGGCGATCATGCCGCTGCCTTTGATGATCGCGGACAAAGTCACCGTCGTGCCGCCGACGACCGCTTGTGCGGTCGCGCCCTTTGGAAACGTGTCGGTCGTGCCGATCGTCCGTGCGGCGTCCTGCCACGAGCAAGGCTCAGCGGTGAGCGCGATCTCGACGCCGGCGCGCGCCTTGTCCTTGGGCAGCGGCACGCCGATCACGCCGGTCGACGAGACGAACACCGCGCTCGGCTCGCAGCCCAGGTGCACCGCGACCTGGCCCATGATCTGCTCGACGGCCTCGCGCCCGCGATAGCCGGTGAACGCGTTGGAATTGCCCGCATTGACGATGAGCGCGCGGGCCTTGCCCAGCGCCGTGATCTCGCGCCCGATTTCGACCTCGCTTGAGCAACAGACATTGCGCGTGAACACCCCCGCGGCCGCCGTGCCCTCGACGAGTTCGACATACGTCAGGTCGCAGCGGCCCCAGTCCTTGTAGCCGGCACGGGCGATGCGCGGCGTAACGCCGGCAATCGGCGGCAGTGCGGGGAACGGCGTGGCGAGCGGAGAGACGGCGTCGGACATGGGTTCCGGGCCTAGCGTGCTGATGTTTCAGGTCAAGCCGTGCGCTTAGACCGGCTGCGGGCGGAGGGATCGACGGCGCAGCATGGCGGTGACGTGGAGGCCGCGTTCGACCAGCCAGGCGGCGGCGATCGTCGCGCACACGGCCAGCCACATGATCAGGCTGGATTTGCCCAGCAAGGTGAAGACCGCAAGTACCGGGATGTGGACGGCATAAAGCGGGAACGACAGTGCGCCTGCCCTTCTGAGCCAGATTTCTGCGGCGGGCGGCACGGCGCTGACCGCTGCGAGCCAGAAGAGCAGGGGGAAAAGCAGCAGCGTCATCACGATGTCGCCCAGCGCTGTCGCCGCAGGGAACGCGTTCAGGGCGATGAGGCACACCGGCGGCAGGACGAGCGCAACTTCCCACGAGACCACTGGGCGATGCTTCCCGGCCACCCACTTGCGCCCGATCCAGATCCCGAGGGAATATGAAAAGAACAGCCGCGGCAGGGCCATCCACCATTGGAAGCTGAACGATCCAAGCGTGTTCCAACCCACCTGGAAAATCGTCGCCGCCAACGCTGCACCCGCCAGCAAGATCAGGCAAAGCAGGCCGCGACTGGTGAGGCGACGCAGCAACAGGCCGTGGGCCAGGTTTGCGAGCAGTTCGAAGAAGATCGACCACTGCGGGCCGTTCAGCGGAAACAGATGCCCGGCCCCAAGGATAGCTGGCATCATCATGAGCCCGAGCGCCAGGAGCGCAGGGATGTCTTCCTGCACGCCGCCCAGCGCAGCGGCGAGTGCCCCCAAGCACATGCCTATCGCCGTGATCGGCCACAGCCGGACGATTCGGGCGCGCAGGAAACTCGAGGTTTTCCATCCCTCGTTCATCCTGCGCTCTGCCGACAGGGTCAGCACGAAGCCACTCAGCAAGAAGAAGAAATCGACGAACAAATACCCGCGTGCGAAGGTCCCGATGGAGTCGAACGCGACTTCGGCGTGGAACAGCATTACGCCGATTGCTGCGATACCGCGCAATCCGTCGAGCAGGGCTAGGCGGTTTGTCTTGATGGCGATGCTCCATGCCGGTACGTCCATCATAACTGCGGCGCGTTAATACCTTGCGAACACCGGCCCCTGACGCGGGGGATGGACGGCCCGGCGCCGCGTTCCTATATCCGCCCTCGATGAACCGTTTGCTTCTCACTTTGCTGGCGCTGCTGACCGGCTTTGCCGCGCAGGTTTCGCCTGCACAGGCTGCCGTCCGTGCGGGCGGTGAGGCTGAGGTCGGCTCTGTGCAGGCCGCACGCGGTGCGGTTCGCCTGGCGCGTCAGGTTGCCGTCCGGGTCGCGGCAGAGCGCATCGCGCACCACGTTCGGCTCGAACCCATCGCTAAGCTTCCTCGGTTCGCAGTCGACCTGCCGACCGTCTACATCGGGATCGACCGCGCGCAGCAATAGCGCCCGCCTGCATCGCTCCGTTTGATTCTCGCCGCGCGGACCCAAGCTTGGTCAGCGCAGGCAGCACACCCCTTATGTTTCAGGAATTCGCATATGCTCGGCTCCATCGCCAAGGCCGTGTTCGGCTCGTCCAATGATCGTTACGTCAAGTCGCTGGACAAGATCGTCAAGCAGATCGCGGCGTTCGAGCCAACGCTCGAAGCGCTTACCGACGAAGAACTGGCCAACCAGACCATCAAGTTCCGCGATCAGCTCGCTCAAGGCGCAACGCTCGACGACGTGCTACCCGAGGCGTTCGCGACCGTTCGCGAGGCGGGCAAGCGCGTGCTCGGCATGCGCCACTTCGACGTCCAGATGATTGGCGGCATCGTGCTCCACCGCGGCGAGATCGCCGAGATGCGCACCGGCGAGGGCAAGACCCTGGTCGCGACGTTGGCGGTCTATCTCAATGCCCTCGAAGGCAAGGGCGTCCACGTCGTCACCGTCAACGACTACCTCGCGCGGCGCGACGCCGAATGGATGGGGCAGCTCTATCGTTTCATGGGCCTGACGGTCGGCGTGATCGTCCCGAACATGCCCGAATACGAGCGCAGCGACGCCTACGCTTCCGATATCACGTACGCGACCAACAACGAGCTTGGGTTCGACTATTTGCGCGACAATATGAAGCAGGACCGTGGCCAGATGGTCCATCGGCCGTTCAACTATGCGATTGTCGACGAAGTGGACTCGATCCTGATCGACGAGGCGCGCACCCCGCTGATCATCTCGGGTCCGACCGATGACAAGTCCGAGCTTTACCTGCAGGTCGATGCGGTCGTGAAGCAACTCGTCCCTGAAGATTACGAGGCCGACGAGAAGACCAAGAACATCAACCTGACCGAGGACGGCGTCGAGAAGGTCGAGCGGATGTTCGAAGCGGCGGGAATGCTGGTCGGCAGCAATCTTTACGACATCGAGAACACCCAGGTCGTCCACCACCTTGACCAGGCGCTCAAGGGCAACGTCATGTTCCGCAAGGACATCGACTACATCGTCAAGGACGACAAAATCGTCATCATCGACGAGTTCACCGGGCGCATGATGGAAGGCCGGCGCTGGTCGAACGGCTTGCACCAGGCGGTCGAGGCGAAAGAGGGCGTGCAGATCGAGCCCGAGAACCAGACGATGGCCTCGATCACCTTCCAGAACTACTTCCGCATGTATCCCAAGCTTTCCGGCATGACCGGCACCGCGGCGACCGAGGCCGCGGAATTCTTCGACATCTACAAGATGAGCGTGGTCACGATCCCGACCAACGTCACCGTCCTGCGGATCGACGAGGAAGATGAGTTCTACAAGAACACCCAGGACAAGTTCCAGGCGATCGCCAAGCTGATCCGCGAGCGCAACGAGATCGGCCAGCCGGTGCTCGTCGGTACCGTGTCGATCGAGAAGTCCGAGCTTCTGTCCGAATTTCTTCGCGCCGAGAACGTCAAGCACAACGTGCTCAACGCACGCTTCCACGAGATGGAGGCGCACATCGTCGCGCAGGCCGGCAGCCCCGGCGCAGTGACGATCGCGACCAACATGGCGGGGCGCGGGACCGATATCCAGCTGGGCGGCAACGTCGAGTTCAGGACCGAGGACGAACTCAGCGAGATGCCGGAGGGGCCGGATCGCGATGCGGCCGTGGCCAAGATCAAGGCTGAAGTCGCGGAGGCAAAGCAAAAGGTCCTCGCGTCCGGCGGGCTCTGCGTGATCGGCACGGAACGGCACGAGAGCCGCCGCATCGACAACCAGCTGCGCGGCCGCTCGGGCCGCCAGGGCGATCCGGGCCTGTCCAAGTTCTACTTGTGCCTGGAAGACGACCTGCTGCGCATTTTCGGACCCGATACGCTGTTCGCCCGGATGATGAATTCCAACCTCGCCGATGGTGAAGCGATCGGCTCCAAATGGCTGTCGAAGGCCATCGAAACCGCGCAGAAGAAGGTCGAGGCGCGCAACTACGATATCCGCAAGCAGGTCGTCGAATACGATGACGTGATGAACGACCAGCGCAAGGTCATCTACGAGCAGCGCTCGGACATCATGGATTCCGACGCGATTGGCGATGTCGTCGTCG
This sequence comes from Novosphingobium sp., assembly GCA_039914785.1. Classification (GTDB taxonomy): domain Bacteria; phylum Pseudomonadota; class Alphaproteobacteria; order Sphingomonadales; family Sphingomonadaceae; genus Novosphingobium. The sequence continues at coordinate 12,122 of JBDSOM010000215.1, read as the reverse complement.
ACATGCGCCACGACACGATCAACACGCTGGTCGCCGACGCCTGCCCGGCCGGATCGTACCCCGAACAATGGGACGTCGCCGGGCTCAAGGAGCGCGTGGCCGACATGCTTGGCGTGCAGATCCCGCTCGAGGAGTGGATGGAGGAAGACGGCCTCGAACCCGATGTGATCGAGGAGCGCATCACCGAACTGACCGACGCGCACATGGCGGCCAAGGTCTCGGGCGACGATGCCGAAATCTGGCGCCAGGTCGAAAAGAGCGTGCTGCTGGAGCGCCTCGACTTCCACTGGAAGGAACATCTTTCCACGCTCGACGCGCTGCGCCAGGTCGTGTTCCTGCGCGCTTATGCGCAGAAGACCCCGATTAACGAGTACAAGCAGGAAGCGTTTGGCCTGTTCGAGAAGATGCTCGAGCATATCCGCGGCGAAGTGACGCGGATCCTGTCGGTCAGCGAACTGCAGTTCACCCAGCCGACCGACTTCCAGCTGCCCGAGCTGCCCGACTTCCTCACGTCGCATATCGATCCGTTTACGGGCGAAAACGATGCGTTCCCCGCAACTCCGGGAGCGGTGACGATGCTCGACAACCTTGGTGGTCGGGCCGTGAATCCGGGCGAAGACCCGTATGCGGCGATGGGCCTGTCGCGCAATGCGGCTTGTCCGTGCGGATCCGGGCGCAAGTACAAGCACTGCCACGGAGCAACCGCCTGACGCGATGTTCGGCGATGTTGCATCGCACAAACTTTGGCTTCATGCTCCCCTTACCGGCACCCAATCGCCGGTAAGGGATTCCAAGCCAATGACCAGCAGCGCCACGCTTCGCGATCGCCTGGGGATACTGCACCGGCAGACGGCCGAATCGCCGTTGTTCAACCCGGTGTTCCAGCTCAGCCTGGATCTTTCGCGCGACCTTGAGGCGGGGCGCCTGTCCCTGGCGGATGCGGCTGGGCTGGCCGCGGAGCTGGGCTGCGAAAGCCTGCTCGATCGTGCGAACCGGCTCGTTCGCCTGCTCGCGCCGGTCGCGCTGAATGAGAACGAAGCAGCGTTCGGCCGGCTTGTGTCGGCGGACGACGACTTCGCGGGCTTTGCCCGTCGCTGGTCGCATCCGTTGTTCCACATCGTGTTCACCGCGCACCCGACATTCCTGCTGACCCCAGCCCAAAGCGACGCCGTTGCCGAGGCGGCGAGCCAGGGCGCGGTGTCAGAGGCGATGGTCTGCACGGTCGAAACCGACCGGCCCGCCATCACCCTCGATTTCGAGCACGGCGAGGCGCTGGCCGCCCTTGGCCGGGCGCAGGACGCGCGCGATGTCCTGAACGGTGTGCTGCTGGCGACCGCCGCGAAACGTTGGCCGCAGCAATGGCGCGAGTTGCGGCCGCTGCCGTACCGCTTCGCCACCTGGGTCGGCTACGACATGGACGGGCGGACCGACATCGATTGGTCGACATGCGTCCATTACCGCCTGGCCGAGAAGGCGCTGCGCCTGGAGCGTTACGCCGCCCGGCTCGCCGCGATCGACCCGGTCAGCGACGTTCTTGCAGAGCTGCGCGCCGCTGCCGAGCACACGCGCGAAATGGAGGCGCTGTTCAAGCAGGATATCTCTGCGCCGGCCGATCTTTCCACTGCGGCAAACCACCTGACCGAGGACCATCCCGCAAAGCTCGTCTCCCTCGCATCGCTGATCGCCAGGCTCGAGGACGCTGCCGGCGCGGCGGACGACGAGACCGCTCGGGGGCTGCTCGTCCTGGCCGCCGCGATGCGCGCCGACGGGCTGGGCATGGGCGGTATCCATTTCCGGGTGAATTCTTCGCAGCTCCACAATGCGATCCGCCGGCGGATCGACCCGGAGAACCGCCTGGACCTGGCCAGCAAGACCGCGCTGATCCGGATCCGGGCCTTGCTCGACGAACTCGCCCCGCTGCGCACCAATTTCGCCGCGCTGGCGATCGAGAACACCACGGCGGTGCGCCAGTTCGTGATCATGGCGCAGATCCTGCACCACATCGACGCCGACTCGCCGATCCGGATGTTGATCGCCGAATGCGAGGATGCGCAGACGACGCTGGCGGCGCTCTACTTCGCGAGGCTGTTCGGGATTGCCGACAAAGTCGACGTCTCGCCGCTGTTCGAGACCGAGAACGCGCTGGAGCAGGGCGAGCGGATCATCGATGCGATGCTGTCGGAACCGCAATTCCGCGAATATGCGCGTCTGCGCGGGCGGATCGCCATCGAGACCGGGTTCTCCGATGCCGGGCGCTTCGTCGGCCAAATCCCCGCCGCGCTGGCGATCGAGCGGCTGCAGGGTCGCCTGGCCGCGACGATGGCCAAGCACGGGCTGACCGATGTCGCTGCGCTGATTTTCAACACCCACGGCGAATCGATGGGACGCGGCGGGCATCCGGCCGGGATGGCGGATCGCCTGACCTGGCCGATGAGCGCCTGGGCGCGGCAGCGGTTCGCCAAGGCCGGCATCCGTACCGAGCTGGAGGCGAGCTTTCAGGGCGGCGACGGCTACATGTTCTTCCGCACGCCCGAACTGGCGCTGGCGACCCTGGTCCGCATCGCCGAGCACGAGACGACGCCCGTCTCCGACGAGGTCGATCCATTCTACACCCAGACCGACCTCAGCCTGGATTTCTATCGCGGCATCCGCGGCGTCCAGCGCGACTTCATGGAATCGCGGACGTATGCCCGCTCGATCACCGCGTTCGGCCTGGGCCTGCTGATGGAAACGGGCAGTCGCAAATCCCGCCGCCAGTCGGATATCGCCGCCGACCGGATGATGAGCTTGCGGCAGATCCGGGCAATTCCGCACAACGCGGTACTTCAGCAGCTCGGTTATCCGGTCAACCTGATCGCGGGCGTCGGCACGGCGGCTATCGAGGATGTCGAAGGCGTCGCCGAGCTCCTGGCCGCGAGCCCGCGCGGGCGGCAGATCATGCGGATGCTGCGCGCCGCCGATCGCCTCGCCAGCATCAAGTCGGTGGCGGCCTATGGCGAACTGTTCAACTCCGCCTTCTGGGCCAGTCGGCCGTACCGCGGGACCGAGCAACATCTGGAGGCGGCGTGTCTCGCGCTGGCCGACCAGCTCACCACCGACGATCGCAACAGCGCCTTTCGCACGCTCACCTCGCGGTTGCGCGTCGACGCCGTCAAGTTGCACCGGCTGCTGGCGTTGGTCCCCGACGAAGGCGCGCCGGACGGCCGCGAAGAGCTCCGCCGCTCGCTCGGGGCGTTGCAGGCGCTGCGCCTGGCGCTGATGCAGTTCATCTTCCTGCGGGCGGTACGCATTCCCGCGTTCAGCCGGGCCAACGACATCAGTCGCGACGACGTGCTGCAAATGATCTTTTCGCTGCGGATCGACGAGGCGCTGGCCCAGCTGCGCCGGGCCTACCCCGTGGCAGCCCCTTCGCTGGACGATTATTCGGTTGCGGAGCCGGCTGATTACCCCGACTTGAGCGGCCACAGCTATGCGGCGATCCGTGAAGAACTGATCGATCCGATCGAGGAGGCTTATACCTTATGTCTGCGGGTCAGTGTTGCGATCGCGAACTACTTTGGCGGCCATGGTTGATGCCGGAGGCGAACCGGGCATGAGCGGTTTCATCGCCGACCGCCTGCTGCTGTTCGGCGCGACCGGGGACCTGGCGCAGCGCATGCTGCTGCCTTCGCTGTTCGCGCTGGACGTCGACGGGCTGCTCGATCCGAAGGTCAGGATCATCGGGACCGCGCGCTCCGATTTCGACGATCAGGCGTTCCGTAATTTCGCGCGCGCGGCGCTCGAGAAATTCCTGCCGCCCGAGCGTCGCGGCAGCTTCGCGCAATTCCTCAACCGGCTGAGCTACCAGCCGCTCGACGCCACGCAGCCCGAAGGCTTCGCCAAACTGGCGGACAAGGTCGACGGCATCGAGCAGGGGCTGGCGATCTTCCTGTCGACCGCGCCGTCGCTGTTCGAGCCGACGATCGCGGGCCTGCAAGCGGGCGGATTGACCGGCGACAACGTCCGCATCGGCCTGGAAAAGCCGCTGGGTACGGACCTGGACAGCAGCCGGCACATCAACGACGCCGTCAGCCGCGCGTTTCCGGAAGACCGCATCTTCCGGATCGATCATTACCTCGGCAAGGAGACGGTCCAGAACCTGCTGGCCCTGCGCTTCGGCAACATCCTGTTCGAGCCGTTGTGGAATGCGGCGCACATCGAGCACATCCAGATCACCGTCGCCGAGACCGTCGGCCTCGAAGGCCGCGTCGGCTTTTACGACGGGGCCGGCGCGCTGCGCGACATGGTGCAGAACCATATGCTCCAGCTCCTGGCGCTGGTCGCGATGGAGCCGCCGGTCAGCTACGACGCGACCCCGGTGCGCGACGAGAAGGTCAAGGTCCTGCGCTCGCTCCGCCCGATCGCGCCCGAGGAGACCGTGATCGGCCAGTACGAGGCTGGGGCGATCGCCGGGCAAGCGGTACCGGGATACATCGACGAGCTGGGGAAGCCATCGCGCACCGAGACGTTCGTGGCGATCAAGGCGCATATCGACAACTGGCGGTGGAAGGGCGTGCCCTTCTACTTGCGGACCGGCAAGCGCCTGCCCCGCCGAACCACCGAGATCGTCGTGCAGTTCCGCCCCGTGCCGCATTCGATTTTCGCCAAGCGCGGCGCGCGGACCGAGCCCAACCGCCTGGTCATCGGCATTCAGCCGTCCGAGAACATCACGCTTACGCTCATGGCCAAAGTGCCTGGGCTCGATCGCGATGGGATCCGCTTGCGCAGCGTGCCGCTGGACATCGCGATGGACGATGCGTTCGCCGGGCCGACGCGGCGCATCGCCTACGAACGCCTGTTGCTCGACCTGATCGAGGGGGACCAGACGCTGTTCGTCCGCCGTGACGAGGTCGAGGCACAGTGGAACTGGATCGACGGCATCCGCGCGAGCTGGGCCGACCAGGGGCTCACCCCCAAGACGTATACCGCGGGCAGCTGGGGACCTTCGGCGGCGATCGCCCTGGCCGAGCGCGGCGGAGTAACTTGGCATGAGTAATCGGGCATGAGTAATTCGGCATGAGCAAGCTGCACCCCACCGTCGAGCGGGTTACCGCGCGGATCATCGACAAGTCGCGCGACAGCCGCCGCCGCTATCTCGATGTGATGGACGCCGAGGCCGACAAGCACGGCAATCGCTCGTTCCTGCCGTGCTCGAACCTGGCCCACGGTTTTGCCGCCGCGGCCGAGGACAAGCCTACAATCGTTTCCGGCGGGTTCAACATCGGGATCGTCACCGCTTACAACGACGTGATTTCGTCGCACCAGCCTTACGCGCGTTATCCGGAACAGATGAAGCTCTACGCCCGGGAAGTGGGGGCGACCGCGCAAGTCACGGGCGGCGTGCCGGCGATGTGCGACGGGGTGACCCAGGGCACCCCGGGCATGGAGCTGTCGCTGTTCAGCCGCGACGTCATCGCGCTGGCGACCGCGGTATCGCTCAGTCACGCGATGTTCGACGGCGTTGCGCTGCTCGGCATGTGCGACAAGATCGTGCCCGGCCTGCTGATCGGCGCCTTGCGCTTCGGGCACTTGCCGATGCTATTCATTCCCGGTGGCCCGATGCCGTCGGGGATCGGCAACCGTGAGAAGCAGAAAACCCGCCAGCTTTACGCCGAGGGCAAGGTCGGCCGCGCCGAACTGCTCGAGAGCGAGGCGAAAAGCTATCATGCGCCGGGGGTCTGCACCTTCTTCGGCACCGCCAATTCCAACCAGATGATGATGGAAATGATGGGGCTGCATGTTCCGGCCGCGTCGTTCATCAATCCCAACACTCCGCTACGCTCGGCCCTCACGCGGGCAGCAGTGCACCGGCTGACGCGGATCGGGGCCGGCGGCGAAGACCATCGCCCGCTCGGCCGCGTCGTCGACGAACGGGCGATCGTCAATGCGATCGTCGGCCTGCTCGCCACGGGCGGCTCCACCAATCACGCGATCCACCTGCCGGCGATGGCCAAGGCCGCCGGCGTACAGATCGATTGGGAAGACTTCGACGAACTGTCGTCCGCCGTCCCGCTGATCGCGCGGGTCTATCCCAACGGCGCCAAGGACGTGAACGACTTCCATGCGGTCGGCGGCATTGGCTATGTCATCAAGGAACTGCTCGGCGGCGGGCTGATCCACGGCGATGCGCTGACGATCGCCGAAGGCGGCATGGCCGCGTATGCTTCGGAACCGGTGCTGCAGGACAAGGAGCTCGTCTGGCGACCCGCGCCCGAGATCAGTGGCGACGATACCGTGCTGCGCCCGGTCAGCGCGCCGTTCCTGCCCGATGGGGGCATGCGCCTGGTCAAGGGCAACCTCGGCCGTGCGACGTTTAAGACCAGTGCGGTCGATCAGGCGCGCTGGGCGATCGAGGCCCCCGCGCGGGTGTTCGACAGCCAGGAAGCGGTCCTGGCCGCCTTCGCCGCCAGCGAACTCGACCGCGACGTGGTCGTGGTCGTGCGCTTCCAGGGTCCGCGCGCCAACGGCATGCCTGAACTCCACAAGCTGACGCCGGCGCTCGGGGTCCTGCAGGATCGCGGCCACCAGGTCGCGCTCGTCACCGACGGGCGGATGTCCGGCGCGTCGGGCAAAGTGCCCGCAGCGATCCACGTGACGCCCGAGGCGCTCGGCGGCGGGCCGTTGGCGTTGGTGCAAGACGGCGACGTGATCCGCTTCAGCGCGCACGACGGCACGCTCGAAGTGTTGGCCGATCTGGCTGGACGCGTGCCGGCGCAGCCACCCGAAGAGCAGCACGGCACCGGCCGCGAACTGTTTGCGATGATGCGGGTGGGAGCATCCGGAGCCGAGCAGGGCGCCTCGGCGATGCTGGCGTTGGCCGGCCTCTGAGCGCGGCGTCCAGGCTGTTCCGCCAAGCTGTTCCGGAAGAAAAATTGGCTCCCCGAGTAGGATTCGAACCTACGACCAAGTGATTAACAGTCACCTACTCTACCGCTGAGCTATCGGGGAGCAACCCGATGGGCAGGGGCGCGTATAACAGCCGGAAGCGGATTGGCAAGCGGGGGAAACGCGCTTGCGCGCGGATTATTCACACTTGGAACTGCTCGGCGAAGATCCGCTCGTCCAGCGCGCTGCCCGAATCGAACAGCAAGGTCAGTTGCTTATCGCGCGCGGTGGCGATGCGCACCTCGCGGATGTCGCGCACTTCCTTCTGGTCGGCGACCGCAGCGACCGGGCGTTTGTCGGGCTCGAGCACGTGGAACGAGACTTGCGCCTTGTCCGGCAGGATCGCCCCGCGCCAGCGGCGGGGGCGGAACGGGCTGATCGGCGTCAGCGCGACGAGATTGCACCCCAGCGGCAGGATCGGGCCGTTGGCCGACAGATTGTAAGCGCTGGAACCGGCGGGCGTCGCGACCAGCACGCCGTCGCAGTGCAGTTCGGCGATGCGAATCTTGTCGTTGACGCGCACTTCCAGGCGGGCGGTCTGGCGGGTTTCGCGCAGCAGCGAGATTTCGTTGATCGCGTAGAACGATTGCTCGTCCCCCGAATTGGTGATCGCGGTCATTTCCAGCGGGGTCACCGCGATCGAGCGGGCCCGCGCGACCCGGTCGCCGATCGCCCGGCTGCTTTTCGCCTTGTTCATCAGGAAGCCGACCGTGCCGTGGTTGATCCCGTAGGCGGGGATGACCCGGCCGATGTCGAGCATCTTGTGCAGCACGTGGAGCATATAGCCGTCACCGCCCAGCACGACGACCGCCTCGGCTTCTTCCGCGGGCACCCAGGGATGGGCGGCGGCGAGCGCTTTGCCCGCCTCTTGCGCACGCTCGCTATACGAGACGGCGAGGGCCAGGCGCATGTCCTTGGTCATGATCGTGCTTCGCCCGTCCGAACGTTCTGGGGGGCGGTGATATGGCCGCGCGCCGGGTTTGACAATCGCCGCTGCGTGATAAGAACGCTTTCGCAACCGCTTCGGGCTAAACACCGCATCATGAACGAAGCACGGCTGGACGATCGAGACGCGTTGACCGGATTGCCCGGGATCGAGGCCGTGCGCGAACGCCTGCGGGCGTGGTCCGGCGACGAGAGGGCCGCGCTTCACGCGCTGCTGCTGGGGCTGCGGCGGTTCGATGCGGTGAACCTGGCTTACGGGACCTCGGCAGGGGATCTCGCGCTAGCGGAAGTCGCCGCGCGGCTCACGCACTTCGCGGCGGCCGAGCTCGACGGGCCGTGGCTGGCGGCGCGGGCCGGCGGCAGTTTCCTGCTCGTGGCCAACCAGGCGTGCAGCCGCGAGCGGTGGGAGCTGTTCGCCCAGCAACTGGCCGATACCGTTGCGGGTCCGATTGCGCGGGGGACCGGGGCGTTGCGCTTGTCGCCGCGCGTGGCGCTGTTGCGGGTGCTGAACCAGGATTCGCCCGAGACGATGCTCGATCAGCTGGGTCAGGCCTTGTCGGGCGCGCCGGCGGCGAGGCGGATCGTGTGGGCCGATGGGGAAACCGCCCGATCGGGCCGCACCGCCGGGCAGATCGAGGCCGACCTGCTCAAGGCGATCGACGGCGACGAGATCGAGATCGTCTATCAGCCGCAATATGCGCTGCCGGGCGGGGAACTGACCGGGGCGGAAGCGCTCGCGCGCTGGAATCACCCGGTGCTGGGGCGGATGGGCGCGGGGGCGTTGTTCGCCGCTGCCGAGCGGGCGGACCACGTCGCCCAGCTATCGCGGCATATCGCCCGCCTGGCGCTCGAAGGCGCGGCGCAGTGGGCGGGCGATCTGCGGCTGTCGCTCAACGTGACGGCGGCGGACCTGGCCGCAGGCAGCTATGCCGACGGTCTGCTCGCGCAGATCGCCGCGACCGGCTTTCCCCCTGCGCGCCTGACGCTCGAAGTCACCGAGCAGGCCTTGCTCCACGACATCCAGCTTGCGGACCAGACGCTGCGGGCGCTTGCCCGGACCGGGATCCGCATCGCCCTTGACGATTTCGGTGCGGGGTTCTGCAACTTCCGCTACCTCAAGCTGCTGCCGCTCGATTACCTGAAGCTCGACCGATCGATGGTCGAAGGGATCACCACCGACGCCCGCGACCTCGCGGTGCTGCGCGGCATCGTGGCGATGGCCAGCGCGCTCGATCTCCAGGTTATCGCCGAAGGGATCGAGACCGAAGCCCAGCGCGAGGCGATCGCGGCGGAAGGCTGCGCATTCTATCAGGGGTTCGTGGCCGCCCAGCCGATGAGTGCGGCGGAGTTCCAGGCTTTGGCGGGATAGCCGGGACTTAAGCCGCCTTCTTGGCGATCGCGCTCAAACCCTTGGTCAGCTGGAACAAGCCATTGAGCCGCGACTTCGGATCGCTCCATACGCGGGTGATTACCAGCTTGTTGTCGGGGCGCAGCTTGGCCGTGCCCTGGAGCCGTTCGATGTAGCCGATCAGCCCCATCGGATCGGGGAAATCGTCGTTGTGGAAGCTCACCAGCGCGCCTTTCGCGCCAACGTCGATCTTGGCGATGTTGGCGATAATCGCCTGACGCTTGATCTCGATCAGCTTGATCAGGTTCGCGGTGGGCGTGGGCAGGGCGCCGAAGCGGTCGATCATCTCGGCGGACAGCGATTCGATGTCCTCCTGATCCTCGGCCTCGTTGAGGCGGCGATAGAGCGCCATCCGCACCGCGAGATCGGGCACGTAGTCCTCGGGGATCATGATCGGCGCATCGACGGTGATCTGCGGGCTTAGCGACGAGCGCTCCCGCGCCAGGCCGATCTCGCCGGCCCTGGCCGCCAGGATCGCGTCCTCGAGCATCGATTGGTAAAGCTCGAAGCCGACCTCGCGGATGTGGCCCGATTGCTCGTCGCCGAGCAGGTTGCCCGCGCCCCGGATATCCAGATCGTGGCTGGCGAGCTGGAAGCCGGCGCCCAGCGAATCGAGGTCGCCCAGCACCTTGAGGCGCTTCTCCGCGACTTCGGAGAGCTGCTGGTTGGCCGCCGTGGTCAGATAGGCATAAGCCCGCAGCTTGGCGCGCCCGACCCGGCCGCGCAGCTGGTAGAGCTGCGCCAGCCCGAAGCGATCGGCGCGGTGGATGATCATCGTGTTGGCGCTCGGGATATCGAGGCCGCTTTCGATGATCGTGGTCGACAGCAGCACTTCGTACTTCTTGTCGTAGAACGAACTCATCCGCTCCTCGACCTCGGTCGGCGACATCTGGCCGTGCGCGGAAACGAAGCGGATTTCCGGCACCGTCTTGCGCAGCCATTCCTCGACTTCGGCCATGTCGGCGATGCGCGGCACGACGATGAAGCTTTGCCCGCCGCGGTGATGCTCGCGCAGCAGCGCCTCGCGCATCACCATGTCGTCCCATTCCATCACGTACGTCCGCACCGCGAGGCGATCGACCGGCGGGGTCTGGATCGTGGACAGCTCGCGCAGGCCCGACATCGCCATTTGCAGCGTGCGCGGGATCGGCGTGGCGGTGAGGGTGAGGACGTGGACGTCGGCCCGCAGTTGCTTGAGCTTTTCCTTGTGGGTGACGCCGAAGCGCTGCTCCTCGTCGACCACGACGAGGCCCAGGTTCTTGAACTGCACCGTCTTGGACAGGAGCGCATGCGTGCCGATGACGATGTCGACGGTGCCGCGGGTCAGGCCCTCGCGGGTCGCCTTGGCCTCTTTATCCGGCACCAGCCGGGAAAGACGGCCGATTTCGAGTGGAAAACCGTCGAAACGTGCCATGAATCCGGAGAAATGCTGGCGCGCGAGCAGCGTGGTCGGCGCGACGACCGCGACCTGCTGCCCGGCCATCGCGGTGACGAACGCGGCGCGCAAGGCGACTTCGGTCTTGCCGAAACCGACGTCGCCGCAGACCAAACGGTCCATCGGCTTGCCTTCGGCAAGGTCGCCCAGCACGTCCTCGATCGCGCGGTCCTGATCGTCGGTCTCCTCCCAGGGGAAGCGATCGACGAACGCGCCGTAGCTTGCCGGCTCGGCTACCAGCACCGGGGCCTGGCGCAACGCCCGCAGCGCGGCCGTCCGCAGCAGTTCGTTGGCGATCTCGCGGATGCGTTCCTTGAGCCGGGCCTTGCGCTTCTGCCAGGCCTCGCCGCCCAGCTTGTCGAGCCCGACGCCGTCGACGCCGCTGCCGTAGCGCGACAGCACCTCCAGGTTTTCGACCGGGATATAGAGCTTGTCGCCCCCGGCGTAGCTCAGCATCACGCAATCGTGCGGGCTTTCCCCCACAGGGATCGACTGCAGGCCTTCGTAGCGCCCGATGCCGTGGTCCATGTGGACCACGAGGTCGCCGGGCGTGAGGGCGGCCAACTCGGCGAGAAACGCGTCCGCGCTTTTCTTGCGCTTCTTGCGGCGGACCAGGCGGTCGCCGAGGATGTCCTGCTCGGTGACGATCTCCAACTCGTCGTTGCCGAAGCCCGATTCGAGCGGCAGCACCAGCGCGACCGGCGCACCTTTGGCGGCCAGGCCGAGCGCTTCCTGCCAGCTGTCCGCGAGCACCGGCGCAGGCCCCATCGCACCGTTCTGGGCCGCTTCGCCGAGGATCGCCGCCAGCCGTGCCCGGCTGCCGATCGTATAGGCCGCGATCAGGGTTTTGCGGCCACTCCTGGCTTGCGCCGAAAGATACTGCGCGGCGGCCTCGTAGACGTTGTCGCCGCGCGCCCGTTCCGGCGCGAAATCGCGCCCGCTGGAAAAGCCGAAATCGATGACTTTGGCGCTGTCGGGCTGGGCGAAGATATCGGTGCGGTGGATCGGCCAGCCAGATAGCTTTGCGGCGAATTCCTCGCGCGTCAGGTACAGGGCTTCGGGCTTCAGCGGGCGGTAGCTGCCCGGCGCTTTGCCCGACGTGTCGGTCCGCGCGGTGAAGTAATCGGCGATATCGCTAAGCCGTTCGTCCTCCGCGCCCAGCGCGGCGCTGTCGATCACCGCCAGGTCGTCGCCGGCGAAGTGATCGAACAGCGTGACCAGCCGGTCTTCGAACAGCGGTAGCCAGTGCTCCATCCCGGCCAGCCGCCGCCCCTCGCTGACCGCCTGGTAGAGCGGATCCGACGTAGCATGGGCGCCGAACAGCTCGCGGTAGCGGGTGCGGAAACGCTTGACCGATTCCTCGTCCAGCAGCGCCTCGCTGGCGGGCAACAGCAAGTGCTCGTCGGCGGT
>JBDSOM010000078.1:0-6856 GCA_039914785.1 Novosphingobium sp. | reverse complement strand
ACGGCGGGCGAGTTCATCACCACGAACTTGCGCGCCGGCGACGTCACGGGAGACGGCGATGCCCTCCGCGGCACGTTGCCCGCGGTCCCCGACGCCGACATGGCGAGCCACATCATTCTCGCCAATCCAGGCCGCGCGGTGCTCGTGCCGCTCGATGCCCCCGGCGTGACCGTGACCGAACGGCCGTTGTGGGACGAAAGCCGCCGCCTGTTCGACGTGACGCTCGACGGTTACACGATCGACCCCGCGCTGGTCCTTGCTCGCGGCGAAGCGGCGCAGCGGCTCACGGGGCAGCTGAAAGGCGAGGTCATCTTCGCGCTGGCCGCGGATTCGCTGGGCGGGGCCAATACGATCCTGAACCTCACCGTCGAGTATCTGAACACTCGCAAGCAGTTCGATCGTCCGCTCGGCATGTTCCAGGCGCTCCAGCACCGCTGTGCCGATCTCAAGGTCCTCATTGGGGCGGCAGAGGCACTCCTGTGGTCGCGTGCTGGTCGCCCTGAATCGACGATGGTCGAGATCGGTGGGCTCAAGGCCCATGCCGCGGAAGTCTATCGCTGGGTCTGCGAGGAAGCGATCCAGCTCCACGGCGGCGTCGGGCTCACCGAGGAATACTACCCCCACCTGTTCATGAAGCGCGCCAATCTCAACGTTCAGCTTGGCGGCGATACCGACTTGTGGCGCGAACTGGTCGGCCGCGAGGCGCTGGAGGCGGCGGGTTAGGCCGCCCCCATCGCCTCCCGCAAGAGGGAGGCGAGGTTCAGCTCACGCTGATCGCCAGCGCCCCATCGCCCTCGTCGATCCGCACGGTCGAACCATCCGGTATCTCGCCGCCGAGCAGCTTCTCGGCTAACGGATCCTGCAGATATCGCTGCACCGCGCGCTTCAATGGCCGGGCGCCGTAGACCGGATCATACCCAACCCGGCCCAGCCAGCGCTTTGCCGCCTCGCTCAGATCAAGGACGATCTTGCGGTCCTTGAGCAGCTTGGCGACGCGCTGCACCTGGATTTCGACGATGGGCGCCATGTGTTCGACGCCGAGGCGGTGGAACAGGATGATCTCGTCGAGCCGGTTGAGGAACTCGGGGCGGAAATGCCCACGGACGATCTCCATCACTTGCGGCTCGACCAAATCGACGTCTTGCCCTTCCTCGAGGTTCGCCAGATATTGGCTGCCGAGGTTGGATGTCAATATTATCAAGGTGTTAGTGAAGTCCACCTGCCGGCCCTGCCCGTCGGTCAGGCGGCCGTCGTCGAGCACCTGGAGCAGCACGTTGAACACGTCGGGGTGCGCCTTTTCGACCTCGTCGAACAGCACGACCTGATAAGGCCGGCGCCGCACGGCCTCGGTCAGCACGCCGCCTTCGTCGTAACCGACATAGCCCGGAGGTGCGCCGATCAGGCGGCTGACCGAATGCTTCTCCATGAATTCAGACATATCGATGCGGACCATCGCGCTGTCGTCGTCGAACAGGAAGCCGGCGAGCGCCTTGGTCAGCTCGGTTTTGCCGACGCCGGTGGGGCCGAGGAACAAAAACGAGCCGAGCGGTCGGTTCGGATCCTGGAGCCCAGCGCGCGCCCTGCGGACCGCCTTGGACACCGCAACGACCGCATCGCGCTGCCCAATCACCCGCTTGCCGATGGTCTCTTCCATCTTGAGCAGCTTTTCGCGCTCGCCTTCCAGCATCCGGTCGACGGGGATGCCGGTCCAGCGGGCGACGACCGCGGCGATGTCTTCAGCCGTCACCTCCTCGCGCAGCAGCGCAGTGCCCGCCTGGCCTTCAGCCTCGACCAGCTGCTTCTCCAGCTCCGGAATGCGTCCATAGGCAAGCTCGCCAGCCCGCCCGAGGTCGCCCGACCGCTGCGCCTGGTCGAGTTCGATCCGCGCGGCGTCGAGCTGCTCCTTGATCTTGCCCTCGGCGGCGATCTTGTCGCGCTCGTTCTGCCACCGCGTGGTGAGCCCGGCCGACTGCTGCTCGAGGTTCGCCAGTTCTTCACGCAGTGCCGCGAGCCGATCCTTCGAAGGCTGGTCGCTCTCCCGGCCAAGCGCCATTTCCTCGATCTTGAGCTGGATGATCCGCCGATCGAGATTTTCGATCTCCTCGGGCTTGGATTCCACTTCCATGCGAATGCGGCTGGCGGCCTCGTCCATCAGGTCGATCGCCTTGTCGGGCAGGAAGCGGTCAGCGATGTACCGGTGCGAGAGCGTCGCCGCCGCAACGATCGCGCCATCGGTGATCCGCACCCCGTGGTGCAACTCGTAGCGATCCTTGAGCCCGCGCAGGATCGAGATCGAATCCTCGACCGTCGGCTCGCCGACGAACACCGGCTGGAACCGCCGCTGCAATGCCGGGTCCTTCTCGACGTACTTCTGGTACTCGTCGAGCGTGGTCGCACCGATGCAGTGCAACTCGCCGCGGGCCAGGGCCGGCTTGAGCAGGTTCGACGCATCCATCGAGCCTTCGGAGGCCCCCGCCCCGATCAGCGTGTGCATCTCGTCGACGAACAGGATGATCTCGCCTTCCGCGCCCTTCACCTCGTCGAGCACGGACTTGAGCCGCTCCTCGAACTCGCCGCGATACTTCGCGCCGGCGATGAGCGAACCCATGTCGAGCGACATCAGGCGGCGGTCCTTGAGGCTGTCGGGCACGTCGCCGTTGGCGATGCGCAGCGCCAAGCCCTCCGCGATCGCAGTCTTGCCGACGCCCGGCTCGCCGATGAGCACGGGGTTGTTCTTGGTCCGCCGCGCGAGGATCTGTATCGTTCGGCGGATTTCCTCGTCGCGGCCGATCACCGGATCGAGCTTGCCGTCGCGTGCCGCCTGGGTCAGGTCGCGCGCGTACTTCTTCATCGCCTCGTAGCTTTCCTCCGCAGAGGCGGTGTTGGCCTGCCGCCCGCCGCGCAGCGCGATGATCGCGGCTTCCAACGCTTGCGGCGTAACGTTCGCCGCCTTCAGCGCTTGCCCGGCCGCGGTCGTCGTGGCGAGCGACAGCGCAACGAGCAGGCGCTCGACGGTAACGAAGCTGTCGCCGGACTTGGCGGCGATCTGCTCGGCCTGGTCGAGAATGCGCACGGCATCGTTGTCGAGGCCCGGCGTCGCTTGCGCTCCGCCGCCCGACACCGCTGCGATCTTGCCGAGCGCCTTGTCGATTTCCTGCACCGCGATCGGCGCATTGCCGCCGGCGCGCTGGATCAGGCCGGCGGCCATCCCCTCGGTGTCCTCCAGCAACGCCTTGAGCAGGTGTTCGGGCGCGATCCGCTGGTGGTTCATACGGATTGCTACGGTTTGCGCGGACTGCAGGAAACCTTTCGCGCGGTCGGTGAACTTTTCCAGATTCATAGTGGATCGCCTCCTGTTGCTGGGGAGATAGTGTTGCCCATTGGTCACACAAGGACTTGGCTCAAAATACCGGCAAGTGATCGGCGGGGCGCTTGGCCTTCGGCCGCTCCCCGCATATGGCTTGCGCACCATATTACGAGGAGAGGTCAGTGGCCAAGTTTACCCCCGAGCAGGCAGCCAGCATCGCCGCGATCAAACAGGTCGTTTACGAATGGGGCGACGAGCTCGATATCAACAGCGGCCGCAAGATGACCGAGGTCGATGTCCTGACCAAGGACGTCCGCTACAATGTCGGCGGCGAATGGCGCGAAGGGCTGGCGGCCACGCAAGCGTTCTATGACGGCCGGTGGGAGCGGCTCCTGGCGGCCGGCGGCGCGCCGGTGATGCGCCACCTCCTGACCAACCTGCGGATCAAGTTCACCGGCGAGGACGCCGCCGAGACCACGTATCAACTCCTGTTCTTCGCCGCGACCGGAGAGCCGCCGTTCATCGGCAAGGCCGATCCGCTCGCCGTCGCCGACGTCCGCATGGAGACCCGCCGGGAGGCCGACGGGCACTGGCGGATTTCGCTGTTCGACAGCGGGCAGATTTTCCAGCGGGGATAAAGCGCGCGTTCACCTCTCTCCGGTGGGGAGAGGTGGGGCGATCGATTTCGTCGTTAAGCTGAACGCAATATCCGCCCATCTAGCGTCGGCGCAGGCTTGAGGGAGACGGCGGATGAAGCGGATTGTTTGGACGCTCGGGCTCGGCATACTCGCCACTCCCATCATCGCCCCCATCGTTGCCGGCGCGCAATCGACACCCCAATCCGCTCAGGGCGATGTCGCGGTCACGATCTACAACAACAACCTCGCGCTGGTGCAGGACGTTCGCCAGATGTCGCTGGCGCAAGGCCGCTCTCGCCAGGAATTCCCCGATGTCTCGGCGCAGATCCGGCCCGAGACCGTGACGCTGTCGGGCGACGGGTTCGGGATCGTCGAGCAGAACTTCGATTATGATCTGCTGTCGCCCTCGGCGCTGATGACCAAGGCGGTCGGCCAGACCGTGACGTTGCTCCGCACCAATCCCGCTACCGGGGCCGAAACCCGCGAACGCGCGACCGTACTGGCGGCCAATGGCGGCGTCGTGCTCAAGATCGGCGACCGAATCGAAATCCTGCGCGATGACGGCCTGCCGGTGCGGGTGATTTTCGATTCGATCCCGCCCAACTTGCGCGCCCGTCCCACGCTGAGCGTCACGGTGGATGCGGAGCGCGCCGGATCGCGGCCCCTGACCCTCAGCTACCTGACCCCGGGGATGAGTTGGAAAGCGGACTACGTCGCGCTGTTCGACGAGAAAGCCGGCAAGATCGACGTCCAGGGCTGGATCACGCTCAACAACTCGACCGGCACGACCTTCACCGGCGCCAGGACGCTGCTCGTCGCCGGTAGCGTCGGCCAGGTCCAGCAATCCCCGCGGTATGGTGGCGGCAGGCCGCAGCAGCCGCGCGGCAACACGCCGGGCACCGAGACCGGCAGCCGCGAGCAGCTCGGCGATTTCTACGTCTATCCGATCGAGGGCCGCACCACGATCGCCAACGCACAGACCAAGCAGGTGAGCTTCCTCGACGCCGGCGGCGTGCCGGCGCGCAAGGGCTATGAATTCCGCAACGACTGGCTGGGCACGAGCAGCGAGGCGCAAAGCGCGGCGTCGATTCTCAAGTTCTCCAGCGCCCGGACCGAGGGCATCGGCGATGCGCTCCCCGCCGGGACCGTGCGCGTATACATGCGCGATACGCGGGGCCAGGCGCAGTTCATCGGCGAAAGCGCGATCCCGCACACCCCCGGCGGCTCCAGCCTGGCGCTGCGCACCGGCGATGCTTTCGACGTGAAGGTCCAGCCGGTGGTCGAAAAGCGCGAGGCGATAACGGCCGACGTCTGGCGCAGCTACGCGAGCTGGCAGGTGACCTACCGCGACGGCAAGACGCAGGAATCGTACACCGAGGGTTCCTACACCACGCCCAAGACCTTTTACCGCACCCAGATGCGCTACATCGTCACCAATGCGAAGTCGGTGCCGGTGACGGTCGATGTGGTCCAGGGCGGCCTTGGGCAATGGTGGTGGTGGCGCGGGCTCCGCATCGGCGACGAGAGCATCAAGGGCACGCAGGACAGCTTCGACACGCGCCACTGGGACGTGCCCGTGCCGGCCAATGGCAAGACCGAACTGACCGTCACGTTCCTGACGCCCTGGTGAAGCGCATGGGCGAAGTTCAGCAATCCTCCCCGGGACGGGGCTGGGGAGGAACGTTTACCGCCCTGCTGCTCGCCATTCTCCCCCTGCCCGCCTTCGCTGCCCCGCCGCTCGTCACCTCCATCGCCCCCGACAAAGTCGCTGTCACCCTCTACCGCGACCCCGACCGCGGCGACGGCGCAATCGACCGCGCCAGCCCAAGTTCGTTCGCGCTAATCGTCGAGACGCGCACCGTCACCCTTCCGCCCGGCGAGACCGTGGTCCGGTTCGAGGGGGTCGCCAGCGGCATCGTACCGCAATCGGCGATCCTGTTCGGCGCGAGCCCGCGCGAACGGAACCGCGACGCCGCGTTGCTCTCGCAAAAAGGCCTCGTCGACAGCTTCACCGGCCAGCGCGTGATCCTGCGCCGGACCGATCCCGCGACCGGCAAGGTCACCGAAGAAACCGCCACCGTCCGCTCCGCCGCCGATCGCCTGGTGGTTACGACCGCGCGCGGGTCCGAGGCGGTGTATTGTTCCGGCCTCAATCAGACGCTGATCTATCCGGGCGTGCCGCAGACGCTGTCGGCCAAGCCGGTGCTGTCGATGACGACGAAAGACCAGCCGGGCGGGACGGTCACGATCACCCTCGCCTATCTCGCCACCGGCTTCGATTGGGACGCGACGTACGTGGCCACGCTGGGCGACGACGGCAAATCGCTGGCGCTGCTGGGCTGGCTGACGATGGCCAGCGGTGACGATACCACGTTCCCCGAGGCGACGGCCGCGGCGGTGGCCGGGCGGATCAACCGCTCGCGCGAAACCCGCGACGATACCGGGCAGCGGGCGGTGAACGAAGCGCGCTATCTCGATCGCCAGTTCGGCTGCTGGCCCGCCGGCACGACGAGCGACATCGACAACCAGGTCCCGCCGCCGCCACCGCCGGCACCGCCGATGATGATGGAAATGATGGCGCCGAGCGCCGACATGGTGGTCACCGCGCAGCGCGCCCGCGCGGGGCTGGCCAAGGCTGCGGTCGTCGCCCAGGCCGAGAACCTCGGCGATCTCAAGCTCTACAGCATTCCCGTGCCGGTGACGGTCGCCGCCAGGTCGCAGAAGCAGGTCGCATTCCTGAGCAAGGAGCGGATAGCGGGCCAACTGCTCTATCGCGCCCAGGTCTCCTCGGGCGAACCTGAAGGACCGCAGATGCTGTTCCGTTTTCGCAATCGCAAGGCGGACGGCGCGGGCGATCCGCTGCCCGCAGGCAAGGCGGTGCTCTACCAGGATGGGGATCTGGGGCGGATGT